>JBFZEZ010000057.1:0-2536 GCA_041306585.1 Spirochaetota bacterium
GGATTATCATTAATAAAAACGCAGACCACGAAGTCGCCGACCTGGGGCATCACGAATATCCCTTGTTCAGTGCCGCCATATGGACGCACTACCGGCACAAAATCCGAGACGACATTCGGACCCCACTGGGGGAAATGGAGCTTCACCAAACCAGCGAAAACACCCTTACCGATTTCAACCACGAAAGCCCAATGAAATCGAACACAAGAATCCTTGTCTTTATAATATCCAAGATGTGGTCTTTGAGGATTCCACAGCAGTTGACGAATTCTATAAAAATCTTCGTAGTCAAAAAATACAGGCATACTGTTTGCCTCCATATTGAAGATTTATTGTAATTGCTGTCTCTATTTTTTGTCAAGAAAAAAGTAAAAATTCAAGGAAAAACCATAAGGTTAATCCTATCATTTTTAATAACTTACACCCCTGGATTCCCGCCTGCGCGGGAATGACATGTAAGGGTTAAATCATTCGTGAAATGCTATAATTTCAATAAAACAAACAATATGCTTGACGAAATATGAATATTGTTTGTAATAATAAACTGCATTTTTGGAAATAAAAATTTTCACCCAACCATACAATCTATCACAAAAGAGGAATATCCCATGAAAAAAATACTCATCCTGATCCTCGTCATTATAACCATTTTTCTCGGTATCGTCATTTTCCCGCGGATTTACACAAAAGACACCTGTACACTCACTGAGGAGATCAAAAACCATGCGAAAGGCCGGCTTGCTATCATCGACGGCAGGAGGGTCCACTTTGTCGAAAAAGGAAAAAAAAATAAGGAAACCGTAATAATGACACACGGTTTTTATTACAGCACGTTCATGTGGGAAAAAAACATCGATTTCCTGGCGAAGAAATACCATGTCATAGCTGTTGATCTGTGGGGCTGGGGATACAGTGAACGGCTTGATCCCGAAGAATACACCTTCCCCGCATACGCCCGCGAGATCATCGGCCTGATGGACCATTTGAAAATTAAAAAGGCATCTTTAATCGGGCAGTCGATGGGGGGCGCAACATCAACCTATATTGCGGCGCATTTCCCCGACAGGGTAAAAAAACTCATTCTTGTCGACCCGGCGATATTGCCGTATAAAACGAGCCTGACCGCCACGATTTACAAGCTCCCGTTTGTCGGTGAATTCATCAATTCATTGCCGGGAGATGCATTTACTAAAAACATTATACGCACGATTTTCTTCTACAACGCGGTGGTCCCTACCGATACATACTGCGAAAATGTCATCCGACCGTTATGCATTCAAGACACGATCACAGGCGGAATGCACGTCCTGCGGGTGACCCTTGCCCCTCCCCTGCTTCAGAAAGAGGCGGACATGCTTGCCGGAATGAATAAGCCGATTCTGATCGTCCATGGACGGGAGGACAACGATGTAGCCCTTGAATACTCAGAAAAGCTGAACAAACTCTGGAAAGGTTCCCGGCTGGTCATTTTTGAAAAGGCCCGGCACAGCCCGCATGAGGAATATCCGGAAAAATTCAACACGCTTGCAATGGATTTTTTACGAAAATAATCGAATGGATTTGGTTGACATTTATCCGCATCCGGCATAATGATATTCAGTCATTATGTTTATCAATTAGCGAATGCTCCATATATATAATATGGGATCCCGGAGGACAGCATGGAAAAACAAAAACTCTACATTATTCACGGGGCCGGTAACGACTCCATCGGCCTTGTGGAAAAAATAACATCATCAATAGCCGGCGTCAAAGGGAACATTGTCGATATGCGCCAGGATGTCATGCACGGTCTATTTACGGTCTTTGCCGTGGTTGATCTGCAAAACGCACTGATCGAGGTTGACGAATTCAAAAAGCTGGTTAATAAAATCGCAGACAATACCAATCTCCAGCTCACGTTCGACAAATATATTCCTGTCCCCCGTAATCCGGACTTCAGCACTATCCTTCTGGTTCTTCTCGGGAATGATATGCCGGGGATTATCGCGGCAATTTCAAAAAACCTCAGCGACTATGCAATCAATATCGAATCATCACAGATGGTGGCGCGAGAGGGGATCTTTCTTATGGAGCTCATGGTCGATATCAGCAGAAGCACCATACCCGTAGAAAACCTGAAAAACCTGCTCAAGGATGAAATGTCGAAATTGAGCATTCATACCATGTTTCAGCTCACGGATGTTTTTAACAATAAAAAAAGAATAATTATTTTCGATATGACTTCAAGCTTCATTACCAGAAAAGACATGACTGAGATCATCCATCTGTCGCAGATTGACGGGGAAAAATTCTACGGCTCCTACCCCCCCGGAGATATACGGAAGTCCCTTACGCACGCGGCTTCGCTCATTGAGAACCTTCCGGTCGACGTGATACGCGATATAGTCAGTACGATCGAGGTCAGCGAACAAACAATGGAGCTGGTGCAGACATTGAAAAGAATGGGCTACCGGATTGCGGTCATCACCAGCGCCTTCTCGTTTTTCACTGAACACCTGAAGCAGAAGCTCAACATCGATTACGCGTTCGGATG
>JBFZEZ010000058.1:0-2824 GCA_041306585.1 Spirochaetota bacterium
ATCCTGATATTCAACCGCAGACAACCAATGATGCGGAATTGTTGATTTTGAACAATATTGCCCTGCAGCTCAATGCTGATTTCGTTATCATAGGAAAAATTCAATACCGGAATAATTCGAAAACCATCGAAGGAAAACTTTTCTCCATAAAACACAATAAAATAATCTTCGATACCAAGACAGATACCATCCCGCCTGCAACACTTGCAGATTCCGCCAAAACAGTTATCGGGAGACTTATATTAATGCTTAATGGCACCCTCCCCCGCATCAGCAATTTTGAAGCATCCATGGGCAAATCGTACGACAACATAGAATTAAAATGGGATTGCACTCGAAAAGCAGATTCGTATGTAATTTTCCGCAGCAACCTTCAATGGGGACCTTTCACTGAACTCACTCAAACTGCTGGAAAAAAATTCACCGACACTTCCGCTGATCCCGGTCTCAAATATTGGTATAAAATTTCTGCGGTATTAAACGAAATTGAATCAGAACAATCTTCTTCTTCCGGGTATCGCAAGCCGCCCTCCCCCAGGGGACTAACTGTCGATGAAGCAATACAGACCCGCACGAAAGACTGGATAGAACCCTGGGACGCTGCAGAAAAAGCCAGACAAAAACTCTGGCTCCCGTACTGGGAAACATATTGTGAGAGCTACATCGCTACATCATTATTTTTCCTTATCGGCAGGTCATATGTCAACAGCGGGGAACTGCTGGTTTATAAAGACTTTGATAACTACTATATGGATTGGGATACGCGCATTTTATATCTAAGAAAAAATAACCTTCTCGAGGTCTCTTTGTATTCAGGGAGACTGGTGCGGTTCGTTAAAAATTTTGAAAAAAAGTCAGGTGTAAAAAAAGAGATAAGCCTTGATCATGTTATTAAAAATGGCCTATTTTACTCCCTGCGCTCAGGCGAGCGTGAGTATCCGCAAAAAGACGGCACCATCCGCTATGTCCCGTACTTCGAATCGGTCGGTGTATCCACTGAATATCTCAAGGATTATAAAAAATGGAGATCCAATTCAATAGTATTCGGTACTTATGACAAAAAACTGCGCAAACGTCTTTTCGAGGCATATAAGAAAGGATATTAATAGCGGTAATCCATTTTCATCAGAATCCCCGGGTTTTTATCAATAAGTTTTATTACATCATCCCTCATAAGCCTAAAGAGCGACACAGTGTCATTATTGGAAAACGTATAGTGCTCGGGTTCATCATCGTACAAATTCTGCATCGACCCAATGACCTCCCCCCGATTAATGAGCGCGACATCATTCCCGTTTTTTGATACCTTTATTTTTCCCGACCGGATGATATATACTGAATCAATAATGCTCCCCTCATTAATTATAATGCCTGCATCTTTTAATTCAACCGGATTAAATATTGATTCAAGCCACGTTTTTTGCGTTGACGTACAATGACGAAATACCGAACTCATGGACAGCAGGTTCCAGGTTTCACTGTTCCTGATTTTAGCGAGACGGTGAAGAATTTTTTCAAATTCTGTATTAGTAATAAAATTAAGAAACTTGTCCCGTTCTATGGTATAAAGGATTACGTCTGTTTCAGCCACAACGTCGGCCGCACGGTTCTGTTCGGTAATGATGGCGACCTCTCCGAAATAGTCATATGATCCGTAAATCTTTTTTTCCTCCAGGCCGCCGCTGTCAACAGAAACGTTGCCCAAGAAAATAATATAGAATTTATCCCCACGGGTACCTTTGTGAATTATCTTCTCCCCTTTTTTGAACTTCTCCTCGACAACTATATCGATGAAGTCCTGGGCTTTACCGATACTGAGATCTTCAAAAAAATCAATATTTCCCAGAAGACCCATTATCTGATAGGCCTTTTCAAATTTTGGGGTTATTGTTTTAAAATACAGGGTATGTTCCATGCCGAACTTGGCAAGGGTAAGGTCCGTGTCATCGGGAAAATCCTTACGGGCAATATGATATACAACGATCCTCTTCTGCAGTTTCCGCGGAAGTGAGTTCAGATAATGCATGGGGGTATGAAGGGGCGGTACCCCTGATTCGTGATAAATGACATTACAGTCCCAGGCGATGTTTTGAAGTTCGTCAAACCGCGCGGAGGATATTATCTCCATGTCAAGAAGCTCCTTGTGAATCGCCGGGTCATTGTTATGATCAGACGAGTAAAAAAATGACTGGTCCTGAAATTCGATTTTGAACCCGATGGTCGGGATGGAGTGAATGGTATAAAAAAAATTAAATCTCCCTCCATGAATAAACACCGGCTTGCCGATCTTTACAGGATGAAAGTTGATAAGTTTTCGAAGGTCATCCACCTGCCTGTTGCTCAATGCGGCATATTTTCTCAGGAAGCTTCCCAGTATCGTCTCGGTAGTGTATAGGGTTATTCTACCCTCTTCAAGAATTTTTTGAAATGTACCAGCGTCATGGTCCGCATGACAATGGGTCAGGATAACTTTGTTTATCAGCTTCGGGTTGACGTTTGAATCCTCCAGCCATTCGGTCGAATTGACCGGAGGGTCTACCATTATTCCAGCATGATTGAGCCATATGATAAAGCCGGATGTATTTTCCTCAGGATCGAAACCATGGCTTGGCCCTAGACAAGTCACGCCGAAAAGCGGGGGCATATAGGGTTCTGCAAGCCGCTCACCGATCATATATGTTGCCTTGTAGTCTATGGATCCGGGGACATCTGCTAATTTCTGGTCACCCTTGAATACAGAAAAATCCCCATTTTCCTCGGATCGTATTGTAATCCCCTGATAGGAAAAAATATTATCATTGAATAAACCAATTGAAAGTATATC
>JBFZEZ010000059.1:0-3688 GCA_041306585.1 Spirochaetota bacterium
CTCATAAACGTAAAGCTTTCATCGTGGAAGATGTCGGCGCATATGAGGACACCGAAAGTGATGCCGTATGCGCTGAAAGTTTTGTATGAATCCCCCGGGGTTATTTTTCCCACCTCGGCAAAGAAGAGGTGGATCTTTCGATAGAGGCCGAGCTCTTTTCCTTCCTGAAAAACGAATGTCGTGTTATACATCTTTCCGTCAATGACCTCGGGCATGGTGCCGCCGATGACGACTGTGCTGAGTTCACTTGAGAGATCACGGATCCGGTTGATCTGTTTTTGCTGATTTTCAGGTGTCTGACCATGATTGCCGAGCGCCTGATCAACAAAGAAATATTCTGGAAAGCAGACGAAGTGGGGTTTGTACGCCTTCATCGCACTAAGGTCGTTATCCGGGATTTCTATACCAAGGGGTTTCTGGTAGAGGATGATTCGTATGTTTGACATGATGGTATGGGATAGTATGAGGTTAAACAGTCAAATCTTTTCTGTTTTTTTGACTATCACTTTTTTCGTTTTTGTGCTCACACCATCATCGTGAAGTTTGAATCCAATTTTTTTTGAAGTTTTCACATCAGGACTGAGCATTTTTTCAATAGTAAGTATTATTGTCTCGATTTCTTCATCGTGTCGTTCCACTTTGTTTTTCAATTTTTCAATTTCATGAAGAACTTTCTCATTGGTAAGTATTGCTTTCCGAAGTTCAACGAATGCCCTCATTATTTGAATGTTTACCAGAATGGCGTGGTCACTATGTAATACGCTGGAAAGCATTGCTATCCCCTGTTCGGTAAAAGCATAAGGCAGATATTTGCTATGCTGTCCCCGGCTTGTTTTTAAGGTCACAAATTGTGACCTTAAAGATTCAAACTCATCCTTGGTGAGTTGAAACATGAAATCTTCCGGAAACCTATTGATATTTCTTCGTGTCGCCTGATTCAATGCTTTTGTCTCTACCTCGTACAAATCTGCTATGTCCCTATCTAATAAAATTTTTTTACCGCGAATTACATGGATTTTATTTATTATTCTTTCGGGTTCCAGGGCATTGGTCATACATTAAACCTCGCTATGATTGAATTTTATTTTGAGTAGTTTTCAAACTTTCATTGTGGAGTTTGAATCCGATTTTTTCTTTTTTCACATCCGTACTGAGCATTTTTTCAATGGTGAGTATTATTGTCTCAATTTCTTCATCGTGCCGCTCCACTTTGGTTTTTAATTTTTCAATTTCATGAAGGACTTTATCGTTAGTTAGAATTGCTTTTCGAAGTTCAACGAATGCCCGCATTATTTGAATGTTTATCTGTATTGCACGGTCATTGTTTAAAACGCTTGAGATCATTAAAATTCCATGCTCGGTAAAAGCATACGGCATATATCGAATACCGCCTCGATTTGAGGTCGCAAATTGCGACTTCAAACTGTCAAATTCATCTTTCGTTAATTCGAACATAAAGTCAGGAGGGAAGCGGTCAATATTCCGTTTTACTTGTTCATTCAATCTTTTTGTCTGAACCTCATAGAGTTCAGCTAAATCTTTATCGAGCATTACTTTTTTACCGCGAATTACATGGATTTTATTTATTATTTTTTCAGGTTCCAGGGTGTTGTTCATAAATAAAGCCTCACTATGATTTAATGATTTTGTAGTGATAATGATTGTCTTCATGGTAAATATTTATTTCAGCATAATAAAAATATCATCATTTCATCTGCCGAATTAAATAGTCAACAAATATTTAGTAGTTTAATTTGCACATTGCTTTAGTGAATGTTTTATGCGGGCGGATGCTGTCTTATTATGCAGGCGGCTCTGACCCTCGGTCAAAAAAAACTCTTGATTAATTTGCATCATATGGGTGATACTGATTTTTATGAAATTTTAAACCTATTAATTCGATACATCATCATCACGTGAGGGGAGCATGAAAGCAAAAGACATCGCAGCGATAGTGACCGGGGGTTCATCGGGGCTCGGTGAGGCCACTGTGCGTCAGATTATCAAATCCGGGGGGAAAGCCGCAATTATCGATATAAATGAAGAGAAAGGGAAGGCCATCGTTTCCGAGCTGGGGGCGAATGTTATATATTTGAAAGCCGATGTCGGAATGGAAAATGAGGTATCGGATGCGGTCGATGCCGCTGCTGCGAAGATGGGCCTTATCAACACCGTGGTCAATTGCGCGGGCATCATCACAGCCGGCAGGATTGTCGGTAAGGATGGCCCTCACAAGCTCGACGCGTTTGAAAAAATTATCCGTGTCAATCTGATCGGGACTTTTAATGTGGTCCGGTTTGCGGCGGTGAAAATGACGCAGAATGCTCCCGGCGAAGAAAACGAGCGGGGTGTAATTGTGAACACTGCGTCGATAGCCGCGCAGGACGGGCAGATCGGGCAGGCGGCATATGCCGCTTCGAAGGGGGGGGTAATCGCTATGACCCTCCCCATGGCGCGTGAGTTCGCGGCATCCGGTATTCGCGTTGTAACCCTTGCACCGGGGATGTTCGATACCCCGATGATGGGGGGAATGCCCGCTGCAGTAAAAGAATCCCTTGTAAACCAGATCCCGTATCCAAAGCGTTTCGGCAATCCCGAGGAATATGCGGCATTGGTGCTGCATATCGCCGAAAACAGGATGCTGAACGGTACAGTGATACGCCTCGACGGGGCAGTACGCATGGGGGCCCGGTAATATAAACGAAATTCAATCAGGGAGTCATATATGAAACAGGCAGTAATCGTCAGTGCAGTGAGAACGGCTCAGGGAGCGTTCAATGGATCGTTAAGCGAAATCGGCGGGGTGAAGCTCGGCGCCATCGTGATCGAAGAGGCAGTCCGCCGGGCAAAAATAAAGAAGGAAGATGTGAACGAAGTCATCATGGGGATGGTGCTTCCGTGCGGTTACGGCCAGAACCCTGCGAAACTCGCGGCGATCGAGGCCGGGATGCCATGGGACACCTGCAGCATCACCGTGAACAAGGTGTGCGGATCGGGGCTGAAGGCGATCATGCTCGCAGCGCATGCGATTCAGGTTGGGGATGCGGATATTGTTGTAGCCGGTGGAATGGAAAACATGACCATGGCGCCGTATTATCTCGATAAAGCCCGATCAGGTTATCGTATGGGTAACGGCAAGATCATGGACCACATGGTGCACGACGGATTATGGGACGTGGTGAACGATTTTCACATGGGAATATCGAATGAGTTGTGCTCCGAGAAATATAATGTCAGCCGTGAAGACCAGGACCGCTACGCACTGGAGAGCTATAAGCGGGCAATGAGTGCCATTAAATCAGGAAGATTCAAGGAAGAGATTGTGCCGGTACTTATCCCCCAGAAGAAAGGGGACCCGAAACCCTTTGATACCGATGAGTGCCCCCGAGACACCGATTACGAAACCCTCTCAAAGATGAAACCCGCTTTTAAAAAGGACGGCGTCGGTACTGCTGGAAACGCGTCAGTCATCAGCGATGGTGCTGCAGCAACAGTCGTCATGTCATATGAAAAAGCGAAGGAGCTCGGGTGCGAAATATTCGCCACAATAGGGGCTCAGGCGTCGTACGGGATCGATATGAAATATGTTCTCGTTGCCCCCATGTGGGCCATCCCGCGATGCCTCAAAAAAGAGGGGATAACGATAGACCAGGTCGACCTGATTGAGGTAAACGAGGCGTTTGCCGGT
>JBFZEZ010000060.1:0-2680 GCA_041306585.1 Spirochaetota bacterium
TAACTTGAATAGGTAAGGATAACGCCCATGCCGAGCGAGAGGGTGAAAAAAATCTGGCCGGTGGCGGCAAGCCATACCTTTGCCGATTTGAGGGCTGAAAAATCCGGGTTCCACATGAACCCCAGACCGTTCAGCGAATTCCAATCAGGGTGTGCAGGGTCAGGGGCTGACAGGGTAAGGACCCTGATCACGAGGATTATTCCGAACACCATGAGGACCGGCATCACAATATTGCACAGTTTTTCAATCCCGCCTCGTATCCCATACCAGAGGATCCCTATATTTATAAAAAATGTGATTAGAAAAAATATGATTGATTGAACCGTGCCGGTGAAAAATCCGGGTTGGTCAAGTCCCTGGTATGATTTGAGAAATTGCATCAGCTCATCGCCCGTTGATATCCCGGTGAGGGTCCCGCGAATCGCATAATACGCGTATGCAAGTGTCCACGATTCGATATACACGTAAAACATATAGATGAGAAAAGGGCCGAAAATCCCGGCGATCCCGAAGTATTTTATGAAGCGGTTTTTCCGCCACAGGGACTGGAATATTCCGGGGGCGCTTGAATGCTCGAACCCCCCGCCGAACCTTCCTGCGGTCCACTCGACCCACATGAGGGGAATCCCGAACAGGAGCAGCGCAACAAGATAAGGTATCATGAAGGCCCCGCCGCCGTTCTGCGCAGCCTGAACAGGGAAGCGTAAAAAATTTCCGAGCCCAACGGCTGACCCGGCCACAGCCATAATAACACCAAGTTTTGTTCCCCAACGCTGTCTTTCCTTTGCCATGTGCAAACCCCTTCACTGTTATCGGATAATCATGCGATCGATTGCTGCAATTGCGCTGCTTGACATTACAAGGTGGAAATTTTTTGTCAAGAAATTATCAGACAACCTCGCGGGAGTGGTGGGTGGCACTCCCGCCAGATCATTCATGCCGGTGGAATCGTTATAAAGGTGAATAAAATGCGTTTCTAATGAATTTAGAACAGCTTGCAGATATCATCAAACGAAAGGACTTCGAAAGCCGCATCCTTATACTTTCGGGCAAGGGAGGATTTTCTAAATTTTTCCTGCACATTCATCGCAATTGATTCCCTCTCCTTTTTAGTGAGCCGCCCCCACTTGATTTCAGAAAGGATAATTTTTTCAAGGGACTCCTCCTGGTATCTGACGCAGTCAATTTCAATATCGCCCCCCTCCCAGTACCGGGATGCGTCCTTAAAAAGTTTTCTATACTCGTGCTCAAGGACAAAAGATGCGTGACCGATTATCAGTTTTTTCTTTACATCGTCGGCATACAGATGCCACCGCGAACGGTGCGGGGAATACACATTATACCAGAACCGCAGGGCATAATCGGAAATGACGTAATTGACCTTTTTTGAATTCCTCACACTTTCTCCGAATGGCTGCTCCCGCGCGATTATTGATGCATCGAGAAGAACTTGAATAGGCCTTCCGAGGCTCGTCTGGGGGATGCTGAGTTTACCGGCAATCTCGGATGGTTTTACCGCCCCCCTGCCGATCGACTCAAGGATTGATAGGGGCTGTACCCCGTTGATATTTTCATCCTTCAGCAGACGATACGGTTCATTTTCAAGGAAAGAGAACTCCCCGAAAAATAATTCATCAACCATTCGCACAACATCCTGCCGAGGATTGATGTATTCCCAATATTTGGGGACCCCACCGGTAATTGAAAATTTCAGGAATGCGTTTCTGTCTGCAATGTCGATCCCATTGTATTCCGCATATGCCCTATAACTCATAGGGTTGATATGCAGAATTCTGTCGGCCCTTTCAAAGAGAGGGGATGTCGCGTGAAGAAATGTGCCGTGCATCATTGTCTGGGATGAGCCGAGGAGGATCAGCTTGACATTCTGTGGCTGTTTGTGGTCGATCCATTTCTGCATTATTGAAGGGAGCGACGGGTTTGTTTCCACAAGGTAGGGAAATTCATCTATGGCGATAATGATTTTTTTCTTTATCAGTGCAAGTATTTCAAAAAACTCTGTCCATGAGCGGGGTGTTATCTCAGCGGGAAGATGCTCTTTCAAGTCATTGTGCAGCTGCTCGATCTGGAGTTGCTCTGAGCCTTCGATTGCCTGAGAGTAGGCCAACGGGTGTTTTTGGCCCCAATGGGTCAGGAGCCGTGTTTTTCCTGTACGCCGCCTGCCATACAATACGATGACTTTTGATCTCTCGATCTCGCGGTCTAGCAAAGAAAGTTCTTCTTTCCTGTTTACGAATTGTCCGGCCATGGCACCCTGCTTTCACAAAAAGTATGTTTATTCAACATTATGCTTATCAAACATAATGTTTGTCAAGCATAATCTTTTCTCATGACCATGTTGCGACTGAAATTGAGAATTAAATTTTTTTTATCAACTTGACATCATGCCTCTTTAAGAACACTCCAGCATTAATATATAGGGCGGCCGGTGCGGGTGGCATGAAATCTATCCCGAGGACCTGCGAATAGTCACCAAGTCTGAGGCACAATCATTGGAAACAGTATATCTTTGTCTCAATAACCGGCAATGAAGAAGTACAAAAGGCGGTGACGGCCATTCGCCCGCAGGGATAGATTTCATCGCCCACATCCCTGCCGCCCGAGATGACGTTAATCGTGCACAGTTACTCCTTCGTTAAATAACACAATCGATACACGCCAA
>JBFZEZ010000061.1:0-9373 GCA_041306585.1 Spirochaetota bacterium
TAATTATTGGGATTTGCTTAAACACGCTGTCAGCCTTGAGGGCTTGTGTCATTTCATAGCCGTTCATTACGGGCATCATGACATCGGTGATTATGAGGTCGGGGCGGTGTTTCCTGACCGACTCAATCCCTTCCTGTCCATTGCCTGCAGTGTATATGGTGTAATTTTTTTCAAGGAGCATGGAGATGAAGCTCAGCATTTCGGGATTGTCATCAACGATCAGGATGCTGTGAATGTGTTCAGTATTTTTTGAAGATAAAAATGTTGACTCTGCGCTGTTCCCCCGGTATCCCTGCGCGGGCGATGTAAGGTCTTCAATCTCTCTGAGTGCGCGCGCTTTTGTTCCTGTTATTGATTCTTCGATATCAGCTGCTTCAACAAAGGCAACCTCGGGGCGGTCCATGAAATGGTCTTTTCCTTTACGTAGCACTACGGTGAAAGATGAGCCGTGATTATCGGGATGATCTTCGATGTACCTGCTTTCAACTGTGATTGTGCCTTCATGCATCTCGACGAATTCCTTTGCGAGGGCAAGGCCGATGCCGCTTCCCTCATGCTTTCTTACATGGATGGCGCCGGTCTGGCCGAACCTGTCGAATACAAGGACGAGTTTATCTGCGGGGATCCCTGGCCCGGTATCATGAAAGCTGACCGAGCATGATGTTTCACTGTCGGCAATCTTTATTGTTATTGCCCCGCCCGGGTCAGTGAACTTGAGTGCATTGGAGATTATGTTCATAAATACCTTGTCCATCTTTTCAATGTCAAGGTACAGTACCCCTGATTCGATATTTGAAATCATGCTGAGCGATATGTCTTTGACTTCAGCCGCGGGGGAGATGATAGTTTTAAAATTGTTTGTATAATCGATTATATCAACCTTTCCAACCCGTATGCTCATGCGTCCCGCCTCGATCTTGGAATAGTCGAGCAGATTGTTTATCAGTTTGTGGAGGCGAAGTCCGTTCCGATACAGGTTGTTGAGAAAATTGTCATTCAATTTAATCTCATTTTCGTGCTGGAGGGCCGCCTCGATCGGCGAGAGAATGAGTGTGAGGGGTGTGCGTATCTCATGGGAAATGTTCGCGAAGAACCGCGACTTCTGCTCTTCAAGTTCACGGTGTTCCTGCTCGATTTTTTTGCGTTCTGTTATGTCCCTCGAAACGATGCGGAACCCGACTTTTTTTCCATTTTCATCTAAAGAAAAGGTTGCGGTCGCCTCAGATGTTTTATTTTCGTTGTTTTTTCCTTTATAGTCCCATTCGATGAGTTTCGCTATAATCCCCGTGCGATAGAAGGAATTGAATATCGGGAGTATTCTATCGGTTTCCTCTTTACTCAGAAATTCCCTGTATTTTTTACCCACGATTTCATCTAGAGTAACACCAAGAAGAACGCCTAACGCTTCATTGCAGAATATTATTGTGCCGGCGAGATCAATCTCGAAATAGGCTTCCTGCATATTCTCAATGATCGAGATCTGCTTCTCTTCGGATTTTTCCAGTTTTAAAGTCCTTTCCCTGACCATTTTCTCGAGGCTTTCGAGGAGCGATATATTTTCGATGTGGCTACCGAGGTTCAGACTGAGCTGATCAAAAAAATCAAACTAATACGGAGAGTAGATGGAGCCGTCGATTTTGGGGCCCACCAGTATCACTGCCAGCAGACGTTTTTCATGAAAGATCGGGATAAGGACCTCTGAAAGACGCATAATGTCATTTTTTTCTAATATGCATTCGTTATTGAGTATCCATTCTTCGATCTCTTCCTGCTTCATCGGCGAGTGTTTGTCATATAACAATCTCATCATTTGATGGTCGGAAGGAATTTTTGCGAGTTCAGCCTGGTTTTTATCCTCCAATTCATGATTGTCATGATATGGATTAATCAGTTTTTTACCCTGATAGTTATTTGAATCTTGTGAATGCATCAGAATAATACAGTATTGCGCCACATTATTCAGGAAGAGGCTATCAGCAATGACTGACGCCATTGTTCCAAGCGCCCGAATGTTTGAAAGTTCATTGACTATTTGGCCGTATGCAATTTTCGACCTTTCAGCCGGATCCCGGAATATTTTTTTACTTATTTCCCCCCATATGTTTTTAAAAGCAATATAAGCAAGTATTGTCACTGCAGCCATGATGATAGGCGGTGAATTGTTCAGGATTGCGATATGCGTCTGCATGTACGCGATAAGGACTAAGGTTATGCCGGCGCCTGTATATTGAAAAATTCTATTAGCAAAGTTAATCAAGCCGGGAATATTGTACCTGAATATTCCGAATGACCATAAAATCATCGGGATAAAAATAAAATTGCCGGCGGGGTATATATCGAAACCGTTTGCCGCCCCCATATTCCCGATGCAGAGAACAGAAGAACCGATTATTGAAATAAACAGTAACCGGACACTATTTTTTTTGTAGGGATTTTTTTCTTTTTTAAAACTTTGAAAAAGAATAATTAAACAATATATGAACCCCGCCAATGATGAAATAAAGAATAGATCAAATAAAATGGCTTTCTTCGCAAAAAATCCCCAGGAGTATGTATACATCCCTTTGATATAGTAGTCCGACTGGGTGAAGATGGAAAAAATACCGCCTGTTATATAACTCATATGGAGGAACCATCTTCCCCTGTTGTATCCCGTGGCGATATATACGAGATGGATGGTCAATGCCGGCAGGAAGACAAAGAATATATGATCAAGACGTGCGATGATAAGTCCCTGGTCTCTATTGTCGATTATGGCGTTAATATACATATCAAGGCACAGGAAGGAACTGAAAAGTGTTATTATGCTGAATACGAACATTTCTTTCCGGTTTTCACCAAGCTTGAGGGCGTGTATTGAGGATAACATACAGAAGACCATAGAAATAAGCTGTGGTATGCCGTAAGGGATAGTCCTGTTAATGATATGTTCGAGCGTGAAATCTCCAAGGGCCCATATGCTGACTATGATCATGCCGATAAAACCGAGCCCCTGAAAAATACGGAGTATAGTCGCATTGATCCTGCGGATGGTGTACATGTTGATCCTGATGAGTTCATGGCGGTATATACCCCATGCCATGAACAGGAGGGGGATAAATATGAAATTTCCAGTGGGATAGAAATCAATACCGTACATCGCCGGTAAATTTCCCAATGTCAGGAAGGCGTTTATAGCAATTGAGCTTACAATATAGATAAGCTTATACCTGCGGTGGGGGTCTCTTTCTGTTCTCAGCCGCAATATAAAAAGGACGCTTCCATAGCAAATGAAGATAGGCGTAAAGGCCCCAAAGATACTAAAAGAGATGCCCTGTTTTGCCATGTAACCCCACTCGAATGTCCATAATCCAGTCATGTATAAGTCAGTCAAGGTTGTGCACGACATGATGAAACAAAAGAGAAATGTGATTATTAAAATCCGTTTGTTTATATAGTTTGTCATATATTGGAAAAATAAAATGGTAATAAATATAACATAGACCCAGAAAAAGTGGGTAATTCTTTCAATGATTAGTATGAGGTCAATCTGCCCCTTGAAGATGTGATGCGCCAGAAAAATCAGGGGGAGAAGTGAGGACCAGATGCAGACCAGGCCAAATAGGGTATTCTCAAAGTTGTGTTTCCCTTTTCTTAAGGCGATTATGGCGATTGTCAGCCCGGTAATGAGTGACAGGGCCGGCGGGATCATATAAATATTCAATATACTGAGTATTTTTTCCATTATTGATTTGAATTGAAAACCTGTTTAGTATGTATTATTTATGGTAATGCATGAAAAATGAATTTGCAAGAAATTTTTAATGATTACTATGGGGTTTTCGCCTCTGATGCCGCCGGTTTCAAACTGACTGGCTATTGAGCAGTTGTATGTATATATGCACTATTCGGGATCTTGTACGCGAGTTCCCCGTCATGGAACACAAGCAATGGATGTTCAAGGTTCACCACGGTTTCAAGGGGGTTCTTTTCATATACGGCCAGGTCTGCGATTTTTCCTTCTTCGATTGAACCGAGTTTTTCCGCCATGTTTATTATTGATGCGTTTCCAAATGTTGCTATTCGTAAAACATCCGTTGTAGTCATCCCTGACTTTTCCATGAGGCGCATTTCCAGGGGAAGAGCGCCGGGGAAAATAAAGGGGACGCCCCCGTCGTTTCCGCACCCCAGTGGAACGCCGGCAGCATAGAGCTTGCGGAGGTTTTCAGCCCCGGTCACTGCCCCAGTGTTGAATGCCGTCGGATCGATCCAGGGGATCTGGTGTTGCTCCTCGAATGACTCGGGGCGGGCATACTCCTCGTAGGCTGAGATAGAGCCGGCGTAAAGATCCGGTTCAAGAAATTCCTTGAAAAGCGCGGGCATCATGTCTTTTCGAGTTTCAAGTATGCATGGGATTTCCCCCTTTCCCCAGTTGGGGTCCCCTTTCCTCTCAAAGACCAGGGCGAATACCACCGACATTGTTGGAATGACGATTATCTTTTTATCGATGAGACGTTTGATATCTTCATCTGAAAGGACACGGTCAGCAACCATATGTTCAAGGGTCGTCACTCCTCCATCCAATCCTTTTGTGAAACCCTTGTAGTCAGTATGGTGCTCTGCAACGCGCAGACCATGTTTAGACGCTTCATCGCATATTGCCTGCACGGTGGGGAGGTCCATAACCGGGAGTCCCCTCCCCGGGAGGATAAAGTGCTTCCTTTGATGGAAGATTTTGATGAATCCTGCGCCGCCATCAACTGCTTTTCTGACCCCTTCACGTCCTGCTTCCGGGTTATTTGCAACGTTTCAGTAGCTGGGGGAGTTTAATATCTTAAACTCCTTAAGATAACCCCCGGCCACCTGGAGCCCGCAGCTGTGTATGATACGCGGACCGATTATTGTTCCCTGCGCGATTTTTTCACGCAATCCGTCCATAAGACCAAGAGGGGCGCCCATGTCCCTGACTGTGGTTACCCCGTGTTTTATGCACTCTTCGGCATTGCGTTCAGACTGACGCTTGAAATTATTCAGCATTGAGAAGATGCTCGTGCCATATCCAGCCGGAGCAGTGATATGGCAGTGCATATTTATAAGGCCGGGCATAATGTAGGCGCCCGCCATATCAATTTCACGGTGCGCGGTTATTCCCGCGAGCGTCGAATCGTCGAGGAGGCGCGCTATTTTTTCGTTTTGAATCAGCAGATGCTTTTCAGTGCGGATGACTCCATTCACGGTGTCTATGATGTTCGCGTTTTTCAAAAGGACTTTCTCATTTTTTTTGGCAAGGCTTTTCGGCTTTGCAAATCGATCGGTCATGCTCTTGCATGAATCGAGCATCGCACTTATGGAGACAGCCGCAGTTAATTTAAGGAATTCCCGTCTGTTCATATAACACCTTCGGTTTTTTAGGTTTGATCTATATTTTATTCTTCGAGCGCAGCTGTGACCGTCAATTTACCGTGCTTGACATTTTTAATTGATATCAAACGGTCGGCAATTTCCTGGACAATTTTTGACTTGCCCCTTAAAATCATGACCTCAAGACAATTGTGTTCATCAAGATGGATATGTGTTGTGGAAATAATCGATTTGTGATGGTGATGCTGGATGTCGTTGAGTTTATCCGCAAGTTCATGAACACTGTGGCTATACACGAGCGTCAATGTCCCGATGACCATCGCTTCAGATTCAGAAATCTCATTGCTTTCCATCATGCTTCGGATCAGGTCCCTTATGGCTTCAGAACGGTTGACATATCCTTTCTGATCGATGATACTATCGAATTTATTGAGAAGCTTTTCATCAATAGACACGCCGAATCTGATAATGTTGTTCATATGCCATCTCTTTTAGAATGATATTTCATAATAATTTTCACTATATTAATAAATAAGATTTAATTTCAATAAATTAATATTTTATTGGCGAGCATTTTTAGTATGTACCCATTTTTCGGGGGTGGCGCTGCCACCCCCGGGAGTTTTCATGGGGCTCCGCCCCATGCCCCGCTTAATTGGATGCATCGCATGCATTCATAAAAGGGTGCAGGGCGAAGCCCTACAAAAAAATTCTTTCGGGTGGCAGAGCCACCCGTGGTTAATGGGTAATTACCATTTTTTGTAACTCTTCATTTTGATATCGGTTCACGAATGCCTTAAATTTGCTCGGCAACGACAGTAGATGCATATGGTTCCCGGATCGTAACCGGGGACTGTCTGAGTCTTCCATCACACGGGCTCTGACCCCGCGCCGTGGCGGACTACAAGCACTCTGGTGGGCTCTGATCCCTGATAAGCGGATAATTTTTTATTTTTTTGTATTGACTTGTGTTACTAAATAATATTTTGTGCTATTTTTAAAGTATTAGTAAAATCAAGGAGAATGACATGCAACGCATTATTTTTTTGATGGTTTTCGTATTAGGAGCCGTCAATGTCTTCGCAGCCCATCCCTTAATCACCGATGATACCGGTACACAGGGGAGGGGAAAATTTCAGCTCGAACTCAATGGAGAATGGGGCCGTGATTCTGATGATGGCATTGTTGATTCCGGTGAGATTGCGGCGTCAATAACAAGCGGCCTGGCCGATAAACTCGATCTCGTCCTGGGGATCCCCTTCGCAATGGAAAAGCCGAAGAATGAGAAGATTGAGAGCGGGGTCGGGGACCTCTCGGTCGAATTAAAGTGGAATTTTTATGAAATCAATATCGTCAGTTTTGCGTTGAAGCCGGGTGTAACATTCCCATCGGGTGATTGGAGGAGAGGTTTTGGAACCGGATTGGTGGGATGCAGCGGTTATTTTGTAACAACCATCCAGCCCGAACCGGTGGCAATCCATTTCAATCTCGGTTATATTAGAAATGAAAATAAAAATGATGATTACAAGGACATCTGGCACGTGTCATTTGCCCTGGAGTATGCGGTGATCAAGGACAAGCTCAGGATCGTCACCAATACTGGTGTCGAGAGAAATTCAGAGCGAGAGGGAAATGAACCGCCCTGCTTTGTTCTGCTCGGATTGGTATGGTCGCCTGTCGAATTTATCGATCTTGATATCGGTTATAAATACGGTGCAACGAAACCTGAAGCCGACCATGCCCTGATGGCGGGGTTTACGGTGAGATGGTAAAAAAAATAATAATTTGAATTCAGGAGGTATACTATGCACATGGCAGATGCGTTAATTTCACCAGCTGTCGGCGGGACCATGGCCGCTGTAACTGCCGGACTTATCGGATATTCTTCTCTGAAAGTCAAAAAGGAACTCGATGATAAAAAAATTCCACTCATGGGGGTAATGGGGGCGTTTATATTCGCAGCCCAGATGATCAATTTTACCATCCCCGCAACTGGGTCAAGCGGTCATTTGGGAGGGGGATTGATCCTATCGATAATCCTAGGTCCCTATGCTGCATTTCTTACAATGGCTTCAGTGCTGATCATTCAGGCCCTTTTTTTCGGAGACGGGGGTTTGCTTGCCCTTGGCTGCAATATTTTCAATCTCGGTTTTTTCACTTGTTTTTTGGCCTACCCGTTTATTTATAAAAAAATAGTTGGCCATACGATTACAAAGTCACGCCTGTTTGCCGGCGCTATAATTGCAGCGATTATCGGACTGCAAATGGGGGCTTTCGGGGTTGTCCTTGAGACCCTCCTGTCGGGAATTTCTGAGCTTCCTTTTAAAACATTTTTTCTCATCATGCAGCCTATTCATCTTGGAATCGGCATTGTCGAGGGGATTGCAACAGCTGCGATTTCCTTTTTTATTTTTAATGCCAGACCGGAGATATTGGAAGAGGTGATGGGCCGCGGGCAGACAGGGACTTTTTCAATTAAAAAGGTGCTCATCGGATTGGCGATTGCCGCTCTTTTTACAGGGGGGATAGCGAGCTGGTTTGCCTCATCCAATCCGGATGGGCTTGAATGGGCCATGTTCAGGACTGCCGGTGTTGAGGAATTGAAACAACCTGAAAATGATGTACATGCAACATTGGCTGAAATACAGAAAAAGACCGTCATCCTTCCGGATTATAATTTTAAAACTGATGAAAGTGAGAAGCCTGAGGAAGCGGGGGGCAGAGCCGCGGATAACAAAAAAGCGGGGTCAGAGCCGAAATCGGGGTCAGAGCCGGAACCGGCACCGTGGCCGGCAGTAAATCCCGGCACAACCTTCTCCGGGATTCTCGGGGGTGTCTTAACCCTCCTTTTGGCGGTAATAATAGGTTTTATTCTAAAAAAAAGAAAAGGTGTTGCGTAGAATAGTTAATCTTTTTTTAAATGTTTATGATAACAGGCAGGTATGAAGAGTATAATACCTGCCTTTTTTCTTCTGGAGGATGCCATTTCACGGATAGAAAAAGCATTACTGAGCATCGGCTACATGGATATTCTTTCCAATGGCGACAGCTATGTCCACAATATAGAACCCCGCGCCAAAATAATCATCACCCTGGCTTTCATAATCTCTGTTGTTTCGTTCGGCAAATATGAGATTGCCAGGCTTATGCCATTTGCCATGTACCCGATATTCCTGATATCAGCCGGCGGCCTTCCTGCACTCTATCTGGTCAAGAAAGTGGCCTTTGTCTCGCCATTCGCCCTTATGATCGCTATTTTCAATCCCATCCTTGATACGCAGACGATGCTCTATCTGGGCAACACGGCAGTGTCCGGCGGGATGGTTTCCTTTCTCTCGGTCATCCTCCGTTTTTTTCTGACTGTTCTGACCGCGCTTGCACTAATCGCGTCAACCGGTTTTCAAAGCGTCTGCCTTGCAATGAACAGGCTCGGGATGCCGCGCGTATTCACGGTCCAGCTTTTGTTTCTTTATCGCTATCTGTTTCTGCTTGTCGAGGAGGCGGCGCGCATGTCGAGGGCCAGGACCCTCAGGGCCTTCAATGGGAAAGGGAATGCCATGACAGCATATTCATCCCTGATAGGCAGCCTGCTGCTCCGTACCATCAACAGGGCCCAGCGGATCCATCTGGCGATGACCTGCCGCGGTTTCGACGGGAGCATTCATGTAATGAGAAGGCAGAATTTCGGTTTCCGGGATTTCATTTTTATAATTGTCTGGTGCGGGCTTTTCATTATTTTTCGTTTATACAATATTCCACAGATTATAGGTACATTCATGGCAGGGTTAATTACATGAGCCATCATATCGTTGAAGCTACGGACCTCTTTTTCACCTATCCCGACGGGAATCCGGCGATACAGGGTATTTCTTTCCGCATCACCCACGGGGAATCAGTTGCAATTGTCGGGGCCAACGGCGCCGGTAAGTCGACCCTGCTCATGCATCTCAACGGGTACCTACTCCCGTCGAAAGGAACCCTGCGGATCGGCGATTACCCGCTGACAAAAGAGACAATACATGCGATCAGACGG
>JBFZEZ010000062.1:0-3018 GCA_041306585.1 Spirochaetota bacterium
GAGGGGTCAGAGCCGCCGTCGAGGGGTCAGAGCCTCCGTCGGGGTCAGAGCCTCCGTCGGGGTCAGAGCCTCCATCGAGGGGTCAGAGCCTCCATCGAGGGGTCAGAGCCTCCATCGAGGGGTCAGAGCCTCCATCCTCCGTCGGGAATCAGAGGAAAAGTAGTTGATTCTAAAACATATTCCCGCTATATTCCTCCATAATCACGGCGCCGCTTTTGGTGACCTGGTATACTACGGTGAACATCGAGAATGCTCATTACGATGGATTTTCACGTATACCGAAATAGCACTATAGACGGTGACCCAATTAATACTTTAGCCATATCTGGAGAAATGCCATGAAAACAATAATTTTTTATTATACCGGGACCGGGAACTCATTATGGACAGCTCGCCTTCTTGCTGCTGAGCTTGGTAATACTGAAATCCATCCGATGCATCTTTTTGATACTATTAATGCAGCCGCAGGGGCAGACGCAGTTGGATTCGTTTTTCCGGTGCATATGTGGGGGATTCCGAACCTCGTTATGCGATTTTTGAATGCAATAAAAAAAGATCCATCACAATATTATTTCGCTGCTGCTGTCAATGCCGGACAGGTTTCGCGCACCCTTATTCAGCTTCGTAATATTCTGAAAAGATCCGGGATCACTTTATCAGTGGGGATAGATGTTGTGCTGCCGAGCAATTATATACCCTGGGGCGGGCCGGGCCCGGTTTCAAGACAGGAGAAGCGATTCAATGATGCACGGGGGAAGATCAAGGAGATTGCCGCTGTCATTAAGAAGAAAGATGCAGGTCTAATAGAAAAGGGCCCCTTGTGGCAGAGGATAATCTTCACCGGGCTGTATAAAATGACATTTGGCATGATCCCGAAAATGGACAGGGACTTCTGGGTTGATGATAAATGCAATTCATGCGATATATGCGCAAAGGTATGCCCGGTTGAAAATATTACAATGCAGTCAGGTAAACCGGCATGGGAACACCGATGTGAACAATGTCTGGCATGCATCCAGTGGTGTCCGCAGAAGGCCATCCAATATGGGAAGAAAACCCCGGCATACGAGCGCTATCATCATCCGGAAGTGAAGGTTAAAGAGATGTTGCGCAGCTCATCGAAGAGGTGATTCGGATATGTTGCCATTAACGTGGCATTATGTATATAAGACATTATCGGAAAGGCATATCGTCTTCATTTGTTCTGTTATATTCTCCGGTGTTCTTTTTTGTGGTAATGCATCACTGAATGAATATGCTCTCTACGCGCGGGAAAGCGACAGGCATTATCTCGAATGCGAACAGACCTGCGCATCTTCGACGGGGAGCGCTCAATTTGACTGCCTGCGTGTATGCATCAGCACAAAAAAACGGATGGGCCCAGTGAATAAAAACAATACAAAGGAAAAAATGATCACATGTGAAGATGCATGCAAGGACCTGAACGGCCTTGAAAATGTCAGGTGCGTCAGGAAGTGTATTGAAAGCAAATAACCCGCTATCGATAATTTTTTGTAATGCTCAGTGATTTGTAATACGGCTTGAACCCGAAATTTTTAAAGTCAGCCGCATATTCACTGTTCGCCGCCGCAATCCCGTTTATTGATTCCACAAATAAATGACCTTCAGGATTAAAATTCCTTGAAAGCAGGGCCGTGTAAATTTTCAGATATTCCTGAATGACCGGTGAATGTGGAGACGCATGCATCACTATTTCCTTGCCGTTTTTTTTGACCAGCATCGCGATTTTTTCGCCGTGGCATACAAGCCATGTTGACGTGAGCCTGGATGGGAAATTTTGTTTCAGTTCTTTTATGTTAATACCGCAGAGTGAAGCCGGATCAGCGGCATTGAGCCAGTAAATGGCGTCTGTATCGAGGGGGGCTTGCAGCATGCGCAGTGCCCCGGAGGAAATGAACTGCAGTCCCGGTATGTTCTCGAAAAAATATCCTGAATATATCTCCCCGGAAAGTTCCATGATGCGCAGGGTCCGGAAAATCGAAGACCACCGCAGCAGGGGCAATTCACGCTCAATGAGTTCCCTGAACAGTATTCCGTACCTCCGCATAAGCTGCCGCACCCTTTCTTTTTTTAATTCTTCCTGCGCAACCGGGTCGTGAATTTTTTCAGGACGCGGCAAAAGTCTCCATGGCCCCGAATGGGGCTGTGAATAATACCACCGGTGGTAATCGTTCCGCCAGCCGCGGGACATCATGGTGGGGTCGGGTTCATACGGTTTGAAATCACCCATGGCCCCTTTGCGTACGGTATCGAATGAATCATTCGTCACGGCCCCTTTCCATGTCATGTTCCAGATCAGTTCGGTCAATTCAGCTGATACAAGACCGGTGTGTGCGAGCAGGTCTGTGAATTCATAACGGCCCCGCTCATGGGGGAAGATGGAAATGGCCTTTGTGCGGAGTTCAACGTCATCTCCAGCATCATCCCCGGCGGGCTCAATGAAAAGATCGAGGTCCTCATCAAATGTGAAACTTATTTTTTTCTTTCCGCATCCGAACCAGATGAGCTTTGAAGATTGCATGAGGCTGTCGAGCCATGCCGTGTAATACGGATCGAGCCGTGCCGGAAAAATGAACCGCTCCCACATGAGGGGATCCGCGGGGTACCCGAAAAGCTGGTCAATAATCACAGGGAGGGCCGCCATGTCCGGCTGTTTGTGCGTGAGACCCTGGTAGGTCGCAAGGAAGAGCTGGAGCGACTCAATTTTCAGGGGTGAGAATGCGGGGCGTCTCTGCCGTCTCGTCATTCGAAGGAGTATCTCGAAGTTTTCGAAATCGCACAGTTCTTCAATATCCGACCCCTCCCGGAGGAGATCTTCAATTATTGTTTCTGATTCGGTAAGCGCGTCAATGTAGGAGACGAGATCAGCTCTGCTGATCCCGAAGACTTCAGCAATAAAATCCCGCGTCACCGGCCCATAGAATGAGAGAAACTGGGCGATGAAGTCGCCAGCGTCTTTTTCTTCCAGTAATCCTGTGTTATTACGGGAGCGAAGTG
>JBFZEZ010000063.1:0-5528 GCA_041306585.1 Spirochaetota bacterium
CTTTTATATTATCCTCCCTTTCGTTTGCATCACTATGGGGAATAACCGGCGCCCTTCAATTCCCGGCGCTGGCGAAATCTTCAATTGATACAATACCCCATCTGACAATTTATAATGCCTCATCTACAGAAATGACCCTTCGGATAATGCTTATCATCGCTCTCATAGGAATGCCGCTAGTCATAGGTTATACAGCCTATGTATATAGAATATTCAAAGGAAAAACAGGTTAAGGAGGAAAAGAATGACTGAAAAATTACAACTTTACAAATGCTCAACATGCGGAAATATTGTTGAGGTACTGCATGCAGGCGCTACTGCACTTGTGTGCTGCAATCAGCCGATGACCCTACTCGTAGAAAACACAACAGATGCGGCAAAAGAAAAACATGTGCCGGTAATTGCCAAAACAGCTGAAGGCATAAAGGTCACAGTAGGAAGTGTTGCTCATCCCATGGAAGAAAAGCATTATATTGAATGGATTGAACTTGTCGTAGATAATAAATCGTATACGCAATTTCTTAAACCAGGCGAAAAACCGGAAGCCCTTTTCTGTGTCGATGGCGGAACAATAACTGCGCGTGAATACTGCAATCTGCATGGACACTGGAAGGCCACGAGCTAGAGAAAATTTTTTTTAAACAGGAGACATTTATGGGCATCAAAGGTACAAAAACTGAAAAAAATCTGCTTGCATCATTTGCCGGTGAATCACAGGCAAGGAACCGGTATACTTTTTTTGCATCACAGGCGAAAAAAGAAGGATACGAACAAATTGCAGCGATTTTCCTTGAAACCGCTGAAAACGAAAAGGAGCATGCAAAAAAATTTTTTAAATATCTGGAAGGCGGCATGACCGAAATAACGGCAACCTACCCTGCCGGTAAAATTGGAACAACAGCCGAAAATCTTCGCGCATCCGCGGATGGCGAGAATGAAGAACATACGAAACTATACCCCGAAGCAGCGAAGATTGCTGAAAGCGAGGGCTTTAAGGATGTTGCTTTCACTTTTAAAAAGATTGCTGAAGTTGAAAAACATCATGAAGAACGCTACCGTGCCCTTCTGAAGACACTCGAAGACGGATCAATATTTAAAAAATCAAGCGCTGCCAAGTGGAAATGCCGGAATTGCGGCTATATTCATGAAGGCAAAGAAGCTATTGAAAAATGTCCCACGTGCGATCATCCGAAGGCATACTTCGAAATACTTTCCGAGCAGTATTAATTCAGCATTTAGTAAGAATGAGCATTTTAACCGCTCATTCTTACTAAAATTGCTTTTCATCAGCACCTGCTCCCACCCTCTACGATAAACCCAGAACCAAAAAGTGAATCGCGGTAATCAACATGAACTTTATTGCCCGTTTCAACATAAGAACGGATTTTTTTATCAAGGACGATCTTTATATCATTGTCTTCAATGACCAGATCGTTTTTTTCATCCAGCTCATCCAGAGCCAGCCCCAGACGGGGACCGCCTCAACCATATCCGGCGAATAATATCCTCACTGCCGGACTATTGATTTTAGATCCACTGATTACTTCCTTAATTTTTTTTCTGGCAAGATCGGTAATTGTAATCATTTTATTCCTCCATATGTAAAAATCATCTTGACTTATCATTAAAAAACTTTGAAACATAATTTGAAAAAAGAATCATATTGATTATCAAGATATATTAATAATAATGAGATATAATAAAAAAGTCAATCAAATTATTTAGTATTTTAGTTTTTTTTAAAATACTAATGTTCTATAGGGGACTACGGGTTATTATTTATAGTTTTTAACGAAGGATTTGACCATTTTAGGCGGTAAAAATGAAAAAATTCAATACTTATTCTACTGAAAAATTACTATCAGTTGCGTTTATTTTAAGTCTGATTACAATTTTTTATAATATTGTCGAGGGAATAGTATCAATTTTTTTCGGATATAGCGATGAAGCCCTCTCCCTATTCGGTTTTGGCATCGACAGTTTTGTTGAAGTTCTTTCCGGAATAGGGATTGCCCATATGGTATGGAGAATGAGACGAAGCGAAGTCTCCTCCCGGGATTCATTTGAACGCTTTGCACTTAAAATCACCGGCATAAGCTTTTATATCCTGACAATTGGACTTATAGCAGGTGCGCTGGTAAATATAATCAATCACAAACAACCCGAGGCCACACTACCGGGAATTATTATCGCAATACTATCGATTATTACAATGTGGTTTCTATATTCATTCAAATTGAACATCGGCAAACAACTGAATTCTCTCCCGATTATTGCTGATGCTAATTGCACAAAAACATGTTTTTATTTATCTTTTATTCTCCTCGGCTCCAGCTTATTGTATGAATTATTCAAGATACAATATATAGACATAGCAGGTAGCATCGGGATTGCCTGGTTTGCCTATCGTGAAGGCAAGGAAGCATTCGAGAAAGCGGAATCGAACTCTTTATCATGCTCATGTAATGACTGCTGTGATAAATAATTACCAGGAATTAAATTCCTCCGCCATTCTCGTAAAGAATTTCATCGGCTTTACTCTGTACTACCCTTGTTCCAGGAGCGATATCCCGGGTTATCCATACATTCCCGCCTATCTCCGCCCCCTTCCCTATTGTGATTCTTCCCAGTAATGTAGCACCTGAATATATGACGACATCGTCCTCGACAAGCGGATGACGGGGTATTCCTTTTATCGGATTTCCTTGATCGTCAATGGGGAAACTTTTTGCCCCAAGGGTCACCCCCTGGTATATCCGGACATTTTTTCCGATGGTACATGTCTCACCGATTACTGTGCCGGTGCCATGATCGATAAAAAACCGTTCCCCGATTGTTGCGCCGGGATGTATATCGATACCGGTGTTCGAATGGGCCATTTCTGAGATAATTCGGGGTATTAGTGGAACTTCGAGCCTGTAGAGCTCATGTGCAATGCGGTGATGAGTCAAGGCAAGTATACTGGGATAACAAAATATAGTTTCCCCAATATTTTTTGCTGCAGGATCACCTTCAAATGCAGCCAGGGCATCAAGTGACAGCATTCTCCGAATATCAGGGATCGCCTCCAGAAATTCCTTTGAGATCCTCCTTGATTTAAACTCGCAATCTTCGCAATGCGGGACGTGACGGTCGCAGGAAAAACAGAAACCCCGATTTATTTGGTCGACAAGGATCCGGAAAATTCTATCGATTGTTGAACCAATATAGTAACGCATGGTATGCGGGGTCAATTCTGAATTCAAAAAATAACCCGGGAAGAGAACAGATTTAAAAAGATCCATCATTGTTCGCAAAGCATTCAGGTCGGGCATTGGATCTTCATGATTCGCCCGATGATATACTATCTTATACAATTCTGGATCACATAGTCTGTCTACAATAAACGTTACTTCATTATCTGTAAGCTGATCACTGTTATAATTGAAAATGTCGCTCTGTTTTTTTGATTTTGTCATAATTATCCACTCAACAAATAAGTTTAGCAATAAAATAATATACTGAACAGAATTTGGTTTTCCCCATTGTCCATCGTAAAAGATAGATTCCCGCCTGCGCGGAAATGATAGTGGTAAGGAATATCATTATAGTATAAGTATAAGATAAATTTTTTCTCATCACTTTTCTCAATAATGAATCAAATGAAGCATATCGGCTGGTAAATGTCAATAATGAAAGGATTTAATTGGTTATATCATGAGGGTCCGATTCTTGAATCAGATTACCTTTCGGTAATGGGCCGAAATACTGATAAAGATATGTTTTTATGTTTCCGTTGTAAAGCTTTCTATTTTTATCAGCCCGTTTTCCGAAAATTTCCTGAAAGCGGAGGTGTGATGAGATGATAAAATATGACCATGTCTCCAGCCTTGAAAAGACATCCCCCATGTTCCGATATAATCTTTCAACTGATTCGATATCGCTCATCCTTTCGCCATACGGAGGATTGCAGACAATGCATCCAAATGTTTTTTTTGAACTGAATTCTTCGACGGGTTTTTTTTGAAATGTGATGTATTCGGAGACGCCGGCATTCACCGCATTCTCACGGGCTTTCCTGAATACGTGGGTATCGAAATCGGAAGCGAGAATGACCGGATTTGTTTCATTGACTGAAGCATATGCTGCTTCCCGTGCGTTCTCCCATACTTTTTTAGGGATAAATCCCCATTCTTCAGCTGCGAAAACCCTTTTGAGGCCAGGTGCGATATTTTTTCCGATCATAGCAGCTTCAATCGCAATAGTACCCGATCCACACAGGGGATCAGCAAATATTCTGTTAGGGGTCCATCTGCTGAGAAGGACCAGCGAAGCGGCCAGGGTCTCGCGCAGGGGGGCTTCCCCTTTTCCCTCACGGTATCCCCGCTTATGTAAACCTGCACCGCTCGTATCAATGGCGATTGTGGCAATATCTTTAAGAATTGCGATTTCTATCTTAAAAACCGGGCCATCCTCACTGAACCATGTTCCTGTATATTTTCGTTTCATCGCATCGACAACGCCGCGTTTTACAATAGATTGACAATCCGGAACGCTGAAAAGCTTGGACTTCAGAGATTTTCCAACAACATGCATCTTACCGTTTTCAGGAATATACTTTTCCCAGGGTATTGCGAGAGCGCCCTGATATAACTCCTCGAAATCAAGCGCAGTGAATTGGGCCATTTGCATGTAAAGTCGATCGGCAGTCCGCAGCCAGATATTGCATCGTGCAATGTCATTGTCATCACCTGCGAACGTGACTTTGCCATTTTCTACTTTGAGATTGTTGTAACCTAAAGAATTGAGTTCCTGAGAGACCATCGACTCATGGCCGAAAGCTGAGGTGGCGAATAGTGTATAAAAAGGCATATTTTCCCAGCAGTATTATTGCAATGTGAGTTTACTTAAACCCATTACATATTTAATTTCACTGCCGGTTAAATCCATTATTTCAGCATTACTGTTAATACTTAAATCAGTATTGCTAAATTTGCCGGGATGATTGTGTCCGGTTTTACTTTTGAGAGTAGAATTCTGATATTGATGCGAAATGGCTTTTTTAAATAAAAAACGCATTGGTTATTATCTCCAGAGATAAGATGATGAATTTACCACTTTATTAATGTAACGAAATTTGTCAATCACTTTTTTATAAACTAGCAAAGGAAACAGGAAATTTTTAGGGGGTAACAATCCATACCATGTCATTCCCGTGCAGACGGGAATCCTTAATTCGCGTCTAGCGAGAAGGATCCCCGCCGTAGTTTATACTCGCGCAGGCGGGTACGGGAATGACATGGAATGAATTATTGCACCTTAAAAATGACCTTTTATATAAGAAAATACTGTTAAAGTATCTAATTTCTTGACAAATCAGTATATATAGAATACAAAATATTAAAAAAAAAATTATACTAAATATTATCATTGATCCAAACCAAGTAATCCTGCAGTGAGGTTCTTTATGAAAATTCGTCAACTTGAAGGCAGCAAACTGATCCTTACCAACAAAGGCGATCTGGAGCTATTCTTCATCGGGGCTGGGA
>JBFZEZ010000064.1:0-4220 GCA_041306585.1 Spirochaetota bacterium
TGGCTCAAAGTTGAAAAAGACCCGGAAGAGTTTAAAAAATTTCTCAAGCGTCAAATCTATGATACTAAAAATTTTAATGAATATCTCCAGCTCAACGGCGGGATTGAAAAAATCCAGAAACTCCGTAATATTGAGTACTTAATTGATACCACACGGAAGAAGGAGGCAAGCAATGGCTGATTACAATGCTATGGAACTTATGATATGCGTGGCCGCACGAAATCTTGATGACGGTGCAATCGTTGTAGTCGGCACAGGCGCCCCGTGCGCTACCGCAATGCTTGCCCAGAAAACGCATTCACCGAACTTGTGCGTCATGTTTGAGGCCGGCGGGGTTGCCCCGATCCTTCCCTCGATGCCGATCAGTGTGGGTGATTCAAGGACATTCCACAAAGCGATCATGGCGAGCTCAATGCCTGAGATCATGGAGACATGCCAGCGCGGGATGGCTGATTACACATTCCTCGGCGGCGCCCAGATCGATATGTATGGAAACATCAATTCGACAATGATCGGAAACGATCACTCTAAACCGAAAGTACGGTTTCCCGGTTCCGGCGGGGCAAATGATCTCGCTTCCCTCTGCTGGCGTACGATGATGATGACGATCCAGGACAGCAAACGTTTCACCTCTAAACTCGATTTTTTAACATCACCCGGATATTTAACAGGCGGAAATTCCCGGTATGAAGCAGGTCTTCCAAAGGGAACCGGCCCCTACCGCATCATCACCAACATGGCCATTATGGGATTTGATGAAAAAACCAAATGGATGAAGGTTCTGTCTATAAATCCCGGATACAACAGGAAGGACGTGCAGGATAATTGCGGGTTCGAACTCCTATGGGCTGACAAGATCAACGATACCGATCCACCCCATGCGAATGAACTCCGCATCCTTCGTGAAGAAGTTGATCCGCATCGCTATATTATTGGCAGATAAGGAATATTCTCCCTTTTACCGGCCCTTACCCTTTCGTGGAAGGGCCGTGCGGGAGCATAACATAAGGAGATAGTGTATGAAAGACCAGTTTTCCGGAATAGAAGCAATGGTGAACAAGAGCAAGATCGGTGTCCCCTATTCATGGTGGGCCGGCGATACTGCAAGCAAATTTCTCATCTCTCTCAGGGATGACAAAAAGATTATCGGGATGAAGTGTTCCCAGTGTTCCAAGGTGTATATTCCGCCGCGGAAAGTATGCCCAACCTGTTTTATAGATAACACAGAATGGGTTGAGGTATCAGACGAGGGAACGGTAATATCATTTACGGTCGCGCGCAGGCAGCTTGCCTCGATACCGAAGAAGGTCCCGGTCATATACGCAATTATCATGCTTGATGGCGCGGATACCGGTATTCTTCATTTTATTGATAACATTCAACCGGATGCGGTAAAGATTGGGATGCGCGTAAAAGCCGTGTTTGCCGATGAACGCAAAGGCAGGATCCGCGATATCGCATACTTCAAACCGTTATAAAAGGAGCCGTAATATGGAACGTGCTGCAATTATTGGAATTGGATCGACTAAAATTGAAGGGAACAAGGTACGAGAAACCTTTGCCGATATGGCATGGGAGGCCACGAACAAGGCCCTTGCCGATGCGGGAATGACCATAGACGACATTGATAATGTTGTCACTACGTCGAATGATTTCTGGGACGGCCGCACCATTTCATGCATGGCCGTCGGGGACGCAAGCGGCGCTGCGGATAAAAATGTTTCCTGCGTGGAAGGGGATGGTACCTATGGCGCGTTTTACGGACTTACCAGGTGCCTGTCGGGATCTTACGGAACGACCCTGGTAACCGCGCACACAAAGGGATCTCAGAGTATTTCAAGCCTGATTACGAACGCCGCCTTCGACCCTATTTATTCGCGTGAACTGGGGATGGACATGATAACAGCGTGTGCGCTTCAGGCGAATGCATACATGCACCGGACGGGGACAACACCGGAACAGTTGGCGCTTGTATCTGTAAAGAATCACGGCAATGCAATGAAGAACCCCCTTGCGCATCTGCCCATGAATATCTCTGTTAATGATGTTCTTTCTTCTGAAATGATCGCTGATCCATTACATAAACTTGACTGTTCTCCGGTGTCAGACGGATGCTGCGCAATGATTATAGCGAATGAATCCCGGGCTGCAAAATACAAGCAGAAACCTGTGTGGATAAAAGGGGTCTCGTTCTATGCCGATTCATTTTTACTGGGAGACAGGGACCTTTCCAGGGCGCGATCATTGACTGCTGCTGCAAAGAAAGCATACTCCATGGCCGGAATTTCAGATCCGAAAAAAGAAATTGATGTTGCGGAAATATACGATGCATTCACGTATCAGGAACTGATGTGGCTTGAGGAGATGGGACTGTGCGGCGACAGTGAGGCTGGAAAGCTTCTTGCCAGAGGCCAATTCAATGTTGACGGCGCCCTGCCTGTCAATGCATCCGGAGGGCTCCTGTCGGGGCACCCGGTCATTGCTGCCGGGCTCATAAGGATGGCTGAGATCGTAAAACAACTAAGAGGCGATGCCGGTGCGTACCAGGTCCCGAAAGCGAAAACGGGGCTTGCCCACGGGGTAAACGGTCTGTGCGGCCAGTCGCACTGCGTATGGATTCTCGATAATGAAAAGTAGGAGGAAAATATGGCAAAACGAGTTGCGATAGTCGGCACAGGGCAAACGTTCCATAAAAGCCACAGGCCTGATGTGAATGGGCAGGAGCTCATAAATGAGGCTGTACGGCGGGCGCTTCAGGATGCCGACCTGACGATGAATGATATTGACGCCATCGTAATAGGCAATATGGACCACTTTGAAGGAATAAATTATGTCGACTGCTGGAGCGTTGACGGCTCCGGCGGGGTAATGAAACCGATTTTGAAAATTACGACCGGTGGAACGACCGGGTGCACCATCGCTATTGGCGGATATCATATAGTTGCATCCGGCTATTTTGACAAGGTCCTCGTTATAGGATGGGAGAAAAATTCCGAGTCAGACACCAGTGGGGCCATTACCACGGCCTTTGACCCGGTATGGGACAGGCTGGTATTCGCAGGGGCGATTTCAGGACTCGCAGTTGAGGCGCAGGCATACATGGCCCGATATGGCGCCACTGATAAAGACGGTGCGCGTGTATCAGTGCGCGACAGGAAGCATGCGCTCAATAATCCTCATGCCCAGCTTCGAAAAGAAGTAAACCTCGAGGAGGTGCTTGCTTCCCCGATGCTTGCTGATCCGATTCACCTTCTTGATGTATGTCCGCGGACCGACGGTGCGTGCGCTGTCATCATGGCAAGTGAAGATTACGCTGAAAAAATCTCAAGCACACCTGACTGGATCCTTGCGACCGCCAACCGGCATCCATACGCCTATCTCGGCGACGCTGATTATGGAAGGCTTACGAGCATGAGGATATCATCGACTGAGCTTTTCAAAAAGGGCGGGATAAAAGAACCTCGTAAAGAAATCGATGTCATAGAATTATATCAGCCGTATTCTTTCGCCGGTCTCATCTGGATAGAGGATATGGGCATAATCGGCCCCGGTGAAGGTCCTCAGTATGTGGGGGACGGAAATACCGACATGGGCGGAGAGCTCCCCATCAATCCTTCAGGGGGCGTTATATCGTGTAATCCGATAGGCGCAACAGGCCTGATCCGGTGTGCAGAAGCCGCCTTGCAGATCATGGGGAAAGCCGACCAGCGGCAGGTCCCCGATGCAAAAATTGCCGTGAGCACCGGCTTCGGCGGGTGCTGGTGGACCGATATGATCCTGCATGGGAAGAAAAAACCGAATAACTAGGAGGGGAGCGATGGCAGAGAAAGAACAATTAATAATAGAATCGGGGAGTGCAATACAGCCTTTTAACTATGCGGTCGGCATGCACGGGAGCAAATTTTTTACCGAATTAAGAGATAACAAGCGTTTCATGGCATTGAAGTGCCCGCAATGCAAGAAGGTATATATACCCCCTCGGGGTGTGTGCGGACCCTGTTTTTCAGAGATGACGGAATGGGTGGAAGTGGGACCCGGCGGGGTGATCGGAAGTTTTACAATTCTCCGTTTCGCTTTTATTGATCCTGAAACAGGAGTTCAGAAACCGGTCCCATACGGATATGGTTTTATTAAGCTCGATGGGGCCGATACCCTGTTTCAGCATTACATCAATATTGAGGATGAATCAAAAATTAAAATTGGAGCCCGCGTTGAACCCG
>JBFZEZ010000065.1:0-4683 GCA_041306585.1 Spirochaetota bacterium
TGACATCTCGTAAAACCAAAAGCGATTTTTTCGGTAAGATACTGATCGACAACAACGTAATCAGCCCCGAACAGCTCCAGGACGCACTTCTCGCGCAGAAGGGATCGTCCAGTCGTCTCGGCCAGATCCTCATCAAAAAAGGATACGCCACTGATGAAAACATTCTTCAGGCACTCGGCGAGCACTACGGGATAAAAACCCAGCTCCATATAGATTTCGAGGATGCCGACGATGTATTCAGCGCGATACCGGTGCACTTCATAAAGAAAAACAGGATCGTACCTTTCAAGAAAAAGGGGAAAACAATATTTGTCGCAATTGTCGACCCGCTGAACATCCAGCCCCTCGACGACCTGAAAATGCTCTTCCCGAAATTTGATTTCAACGCTGTTCTCACTATTGACGAAGAGATCCACAAAGTAATAAACACCCATTTCGATGTACTCAAGGACGAATCGACAAAAGATGTCATCGAGGACCTTGTTGAATCCGATTTCGAGATATTGACCTCATCATTCAACGAAACCCAGGACATCCTGGACATGGCGAACGATGCCCCCATCATCAGGCTCGTGAATACCATCGTAAAACAGGCGGTAACCGACCGGGCAAGTGACATCCACTTCGAGGCGTTCGAGAAAGACATCATCGTCCGGTTCAGGATCGACGGCATCCTCTATCAGATGTTCACCCCCCCGAAAAAATACCAGGGCGCCATTATATCAAGGATCAAGATTATGGCGAACCTGAATATCGCGGAAAATCGCCTCCCCCAGGACGGCCGCATACAGCTCAAAATAGGCGGCAAGGACATTGATATCCGGGTCTCCACCTTCCCGACACAGTACGGAGAACGCGTTGTACTCCGAATACTGAACAAAACCGACATGAAATTCGAACTCGACAACCTCGGCTTCAGCCCCGGCGCGCTCAAGATCTTCAATGAGATCATTAAGAAACCTCATGGGATCATACTGGTAACCGGCCCTACGGGGAGCGGTAAATCAACCACCCTCTACAGCGTGCTTGTGCGTTTGAACGAGCCCGATGTGAACATACTCACTGTCGAGGACCCGATTGAATACCAGCTCCACGGCATCGGACAAATGCAGGTAAAACCAAGCATCGACCTCACTTTCGCGACCGGTCTGCGGTCAATACTCCGCCAGGACCCCGACATTATAATGATCGGTGAGATCCGCGACCATGAAACAGCAGAGATCGCCGTACAGTCTGCGCTGACAGGCCACCAGGTATTTTCGACGCTGCATACAAACGACGCTGCCAGCGGAATCACCCGTCTGATAGATATGGGCATTGAGCCGTTTCTAATCGCATCCACTGTTAACGCGTTTCTTGCCCAGCGCCTGGTGCGCAAACTCTGCCCGGCCTGCAAAACAGCATATACACCGACACAGAAGACCCTCAAGGAACTAGGCCTGAAGCCGACACAGCTTAAAAAAGGACACCTCTACACAAGCAAAGGCTGCGATAAATGCCTCAAAACTGGATTCTCAGGCAGGGTTGGAATATATGAACTTCTTCCAATTACAAGCGCTATCCGGAAACTTATTATAAGCCATACCGACTCCTTGACGATAAAGGAAACGGCCATAAAAGAAGGGATGGTGACCCTGAGTGAAGACGGGCTCCTTAAAGCGGCCCTTGGAGAAACAACTGTTGAAGAAGTATTAAGGGTGAGTTGATATATGATATTCCACTATCAAGCCCTCGACCGAAGCGGCAACAATGTGAGCGACTATATTGATGCTCCATCAGACATGGCCGCTCGCCAGAAAATCCGTTCAATGGGACTATACCTCGTCAGGCTCAGCAAACACGAAGTGGTTGAACGGACCACTGCGACGGTATCGGGAAAAAAATCAAGGATATCTGCCGCTTTCGAACAACTTTCTTATTCAATCAATCTCCGGTTCAGCTCAAAGCCTGTCGGGCTCTTTTCACGTCAGCTTGCGACGCTCCTGAAGGCCGGACTCCCTCTCCCTGTTGCTATAACCGATATCATCGAACAAATCGACAACAAATATTTCAGAAACATCATTGCAGACATAAAAGAAAAACTCGAGGAAGGTACTTCGTTTTCAAACGCCCTTCTCCGCCACAAGGTGATATTTAACGATATGTACATCAACATGGTCCGCGTCGGGGAAAACCTCGGTTCCCTCGATAAAGTCATGGAACGGCTGGCAGAATCCCTCGAAAAAAGAAATATACTGAAAAGCAAGATACAGTCGGCCCTATGGTACCCGGGGTTCATGATTTTCTTTTCCGTGTGTGTCGTAATATTTCTCCTGATCACAGTCATCCCGCAGATAGCAATGATGTTCGAACAGGAAAATAAAGACATCCCCCTCCCCACCGAAATAGTTATCTTCATGAGTAAAATCATGTCAGTGATATGGCCTTTTATACCGATGTTTATCATCCTCGGACTATTCATTTTCAGAAAATTCGTCGAGCGCAAGGAGGGGCGTCACAAGATAGACGAGATAAAGCTTAAAATCCCCCTTATAAAAAATCTGTACACTAAAATCATCGTATACCGGTTCACCCAGAACCTCGGGATTTTACTCAACAACAAGGTCGACATTATCAAATCATTTGAGATCGTGCAGAAAATCGTCAGCAATGTCGTCATTGAAGAAAAAATCACTGAGGCTTCGAAAATGATCCGGGAGGGATCATCAGTATCGAATGCCCTCCGTAAGGTCAATTTTCTTCCGAAGCTCGTTCTCGGGATGATCTCTGCGGGTGAATCGAGCGATAACCTCGATTCCATGCTCTTAAACATTGGCAACGTATACGAGACAGAGATAGACCTGAACGTGGCGAGCCTGACAAGCATCCTGGAACCTCTTATAATTGTATTCATGGGCGTCGTTGTTGGATTGATTTTTATATCAATCATGCTCCCGATTATGTCTATGAACGTGTTGGTGCAATAACTGAATAAATTTGATTTTTCTTTAATATGTAACCAATATGCCGAAACAACATCAAATATTTTGGTTCTGTTAAACATATTTTATTTATATTGAATTTTTTATTCCTCAAGGAGACCACAATGAAAATGTTCTTTAAAAATGCCCTGCTTCGCATTGCAGATACATTAAAAAATGAAAAAGGGTTTACCCTGATCGAGATCATGGTGGTTGTGACCATCATTGCCATTATCGGTGCCATTGCGGTCCCGCGGCTGTTGGACCTTCCTAAACGCGCGCGCGTGACAGCAGCAAAAACCCAGATAAAGGAATTCCAGGTCCCCCTCCAGCTGTACAGCCAGGACAAAGGCCATTTTCCGTCAACCGAAGAGGGACTCCAGGCCATCGTCAATGAGAACCTGATGAAAAAAGTCCCCAAGGACCCGTGGGGAAATGACTACCAATACCGCTCACCGGGAGAAAGTGATCCAGATTATGAAATCTGGAGCTTCGGCGGAGACGGACGGGAAGGCGGAGACGGCTTTAATGCCGACATAAAAAGCTGGGAAGATTAATAATTCAATAAAACATGCGCAACGACGATGACCCTCAAACGTAACATTTCCACAAGGTGCCTGCGCGACGAAAGCGGGTTTACCCTGATTGAGATCATCGTCGTTATCGTGATCATTTCAATCCTTGGTATGATGATCGCGCCGAGGTTGTCACGTATGCTGACCAAGGAAGCGGACAACTTTGCGATGCTCACCGGTACAATCGTAAAAACCTTCGACGATGCCTACCTGAGCAACCGGACAAACTTCCTCATCATACACCTGTACGAAACCGGAGGCGAGGATACCGAGATGGGGGATGAAATATTCTCGCGTTCAAACGGCCTCACTGTGGCCAATATGAAAGACAATAAGTTCGTCATCAATAAACGGCCGATGTTTAAATATAAAAAATACGATGAAGATTTCAAACTTGAGGAAGTCCTCCTCGCCTCGGGTGAAAAAATTTCGACAGGCCATGTAAGCATACCCTTTTATTCCAAGGGATATTCCGACAATGCAATCATTCATGTACTCGTTCTAAATGAAGACCGGGTCTCTGTCCGCATATTCAAGCACATGAAGGAACCCGAAGTGATAAAGGGGTATGTAACGTTCGATGATTTCTAAAAAAACATTGAATACAAGGGACGGCTTCGCCCTGGTGGAGATCCTGATTGCCCTGGTTATCCTTTCGACCATACTGCTCAGGGTGTATTCCGTCGTTTCGACAAGCATCAATGCCCTTTCGCGCGTTAAAAACAATATAATAGCCATGATGGTTGCGCAAAACGAACTGAACGAATTCCTCCTCGAAAAGATGAGGAGCCTGGACGCGAAAGATGAACCGGTTAAGGAATATCCCGGCTTCCTCGCCTCCAGAGAAACTGCAAAACTAGACCTGGGGCTCGGGCCGCTCGAAATCAATAAAACCGTGGTCACGGTCCATTGGAAGGAAAGCGGTGTGCAAAAAAGTTATAAGCTGGTGTATATATTTGAAAACAAGTGATTACATGGACTGCAGCAGCGGTTTCTCAATTATTGAAATTCTGATCGCGACGTCCATCAGTTCAATCATGCTTATCATGCTCTATACGGCGTACACATCAACCATACGCCACATCTCCCGGGGGGCCGAGGTATCGGAGTACTATGAAAACGCAAGCCTTGCAATATCAAAAATCAAC
>JBFZEZ010000066.1:0-8355 GCA_041306585.1 Spirochaetota bacterium
CCACGACAAAAAACGATTCGAAAAAGCCAAAAAAACACTTAACAAGTATATCAACAAAAACAGCATCACATCAGGTTCATACCGGAATTTCGGCACAAACGCGAACGTCAATCTGTCGAACGCGGCCGGGATACTTCCGGTCAGAAACTTCACCGGAGGGATGCATAAGGAGGCCTACCGCATTTCCGGCGAAACCATGAAAGACCGGTTTGATACGAAATATAACACCTGCAAACCCTGCACAATATTATGCGGGCATAAAGGGACAATCAACGGAGCCGAACGTTCCATCCCCGAATATGAAACCATCGGGCTTTTCGGTTCAAACCTCGAGATATTCGATCCCTCATTGATATCCGAATGGAACGAAATCTGCACACTGACCGGCATGGACACAATTTCAGCTGCAGGCACCATAGCCTGGACCATGGAAGCTGCTGAAAAAGGACTATTCAAATCAAAATTAAAATTCGGGGCTTCCGATGGAATCTCTCAAACATTAAAAGACATCGCCGCACTCCAGGGGACCGGGAAAGAACTCGCCATGGGTGCCAGGGCCCTTTCAAAAAAATACGGGGGAGGTGATTTCGCCATGCATGTAAAAGGCATGGAAATCCCAGCGTATGATCCGCGCGGATGCATAGGCCACGGTTTGTCATATGCAGTTGCCAACCGCGGAGCATGTCACCTGTCGACTTCACTTTTTACCCTTGAATCGTATTTCAACATGGCGAGCCCGAATGCGAAGCGATGGAAAGGGTACATGGTGAAATTTTTTGAAAACACGTATGCTGCAATGAATTCCCTGCATATCTGTCACTTTACAGCTTTTGCCATTTTCCTTGAACCGCCCCTGGTGAAGTTTACGCCCACATTCATGCTAAAATTACTCACCCAGAACCTTGCTCCTGTCGCATTGGCGGTCATGGATATCAGCCTCTGGCCCAAGCTCTGGTCGTCTATAACAGGGAAAAAACTCGGCATGCTTGGATTCAAAAAGATCGGCGACCGTATCATCGTGCTTGAAAGATATATGAATACCCGTGAAGGCATATCAAAAAAGGATGACACCCTGCCACTGCGGTTCCTGAAAGAAGGCCGCGCTTGCGACACTAAAAAGAAAACAGTCCCGCTTGATAAAATGATCGGCAGGTATTACGCTACGCGCGGGTATGACAAAAATGGGATACCGAAAAATTCGACGTTAAAAAGGCTTAGCATCGAGAAAAAATAAAAAAATTATTGACTTCACACATCAACATGTGTAGATTATTACACATGGATGGTATACTTATGGCTACAAATCTGGCAATTGATGACACTTTGCTGATACAAGCACAGAAAATTAGCGGTCTGAAAACAAAAAAAGATACCGTGACCCTTGCTTTAAAAGAATTTATTCAAAGAAGAAAACAAGAAGAAATTATTCGTTTATTTGGTTCAATCGATTATTCTAAAGACTATGACTACAAAAAATCAAGGAATCGTACATGAAAGTATTGGTTGATACTTCCATATGGTCCCAAGCATTACGAAGAAAAGCAAATCTGAAAGCCAAGGAAGTTAAAGAATTATTTGAATTAATAAAAGAATTCAGAGTAATAATGATGGGTCCGATCAGGCAGGAATTATTATCTGGCATTCCAGATGAAAAGAATTACGAAACACTTAAAGAAAAATTAAAAGCATATGATGATATTCAACTCGGGGCAAATCACTATGAGTATGCTGCACAATTATTTAATACTTGTAGAAAAAATGGGATACAGGGATCGCATATTGATTTTTTAATATGTGCTGTGAGTATATTAAATAATTATTCCATTTTCACTTCTGATAAGGATTTTGAAAAATATAAAAAATATATTGAAATTAAATTTCATACAATCAGAAATGAAATTATTTAATATCCACGTTACATGATTCGACGTTAACAAAGCTCGTCACCGAAAAAAAATAAGCCCGCCTTTTTTAATCTCCTCAGGGGATATTATCAATATACGTCTTCAATTCATCACGAATCCAACGTGCTTTTTTCGTAAGGAGCACATCTACGATCGAGGCCTTCTTTCCGGGGACAGGTTCTTCCTTGATTATCTCCAAACGCTTCATTGAATCAATGGCATTGGCATAATTCGGCATGGAAAGGGCCTCAACAAGACGGATCTCTCCGACATGATACATCTTAACCCCGTTTTTTCTGGCTTCGTATATAAAGTCTTTTTTGTCCATCCGGTTTTGCATCTCGGATACCGATTTATAGATTATAAAATAGGATTCCATAAAATCCTGAAGGACTTTTGCGTACATGAGAAGCCCGGCATGCTTCCTGTCAGGGACCCTCATACTATCCTTGTCCACAACGAGGATAGATTTTTCCCTGCAGTAAAGGAGGCATTTGTCAACTATTGCATCAGTATCATCCATTATTTCAGGATAAATGAATTCATTCGCGAAAAGATTCATGAGTTTCAGAAAAACTGTTTTTATATCTTCACGGCTTACCATGTCTTCGGGTGAACTAAGAATGGCATGCGCAACAAACGCCATCGGCAAAAAGAAGTGGATGATATTATTCTTATAAAAATTTATCCTGGGGCGGTCCTGCTCGTTGAGTGCGAAAACGCCATCAAGAACCTCCCTGCCTTCTCCCCTCCCTTTATCCAATTTCAATTCATTCACGATAAAATCATGCTGATATGACTCGAGCACACGATCGATCAGATCGTTAACACCGGTTGCCGCCTTAAGATCGTCTGATATATTGGACTGCATGAATATCAGGTATTCGAGCATAAGGGAGACCTTACCCCTCAGCCCATCCCTGGTAAAACCCTTGATCGAGGATAAAAGTATCGCCGATGAGACCAGGGTAAACGGTGTCACCATGACAGCCTCGTTTATCCTGCGGGTCAGATAGAGGCTGATATCGTCGAGAAGGTTCTCTGAATCACTGAACTTATTCTTAAGCTCGATGTAGCTGATAGGCGGTTTGAACGAAAGGTATACGCTCCCGTAACTTTTTTTCAGGAGCTTGCTGCTCTTCACAAAATCAGTTGTCGTCTCCTTTGTCTTCTCTTTCCCCTTGATCTCATTCTGATAACTTTTCTCTTCAAGGATCCTGTCGTAATTGATTGTCATGGGAAGAAATACCATATCGGTATTATATCCCTCTTCAATCGATTCAACAAGATATTTCAGCATCCCCATTTTGGGAAGGTTCACCTTGCCGGTTCGGGTCCTTCCACCCTCAATAAAAAACTCTATGCTGTATCCCTCGCTGATAAGGGTCTTCACATACTGTTTGAATACGGCCGCGTATACATCATTTCCTTTAAAAGACCTGCGCATGAAAAAGGCCCCTGACCTCCTGAATATTTTTCCCATGGGAAAAAAAGTCAGATTCGAACCTGACAGGATATGGGGGGGTATGATTTTTTCACGATAAAAAACACTTGAAATGATAAGATAGTCCATATGACTTTTATGGGCAGGTGTGACGATGATCGGCCCCTTCTGCGCGGCTTCGCGAATCATCTTCATGTCTTCAATATTGTAGTTGATCCCGTCGAATATTTTTTTGAAGAGAAATGTCAGCGCCTTCTCGAACATCTTGATATAGATGATCGAAAAATCAGCGGCAATTTCGTTGAAATACTTGAACGCCCTTTTTCTCATCCGGGTTTCAGCGCTTTTCTTCTTGCTGGATGATGCGTTTATCACATCGAGAACGTTTTTATGGTAAAGAATCTTCTCCATCATCTCCTGCTTCGATTTAATGACCGGCCCGAGAACAACCCGTTTTTCATGGTTAAACACTTCAAGGAGCTTCTCACGGATACTCCTTGCGATAAAACGCGTATCCCCGGAAGTGGAATTTGCAATCTCCTCTTGAATGTTTATCGGGGCGGGAATACGAATAAATCCGGGGGTTGCGCTTTTAAGTGTCGCAAAAAGGGCTGATATGAACCCCCGGGAACCGATTGCTTTCGATGTGATAAGGTTCCTGGTGCGTTCCGGATTCCTATTCCAGAAAATAATGTTGGGGTATATTATGATAGGCTCTGCAGAATTCTTTTGGATCTCGACAAGATACTGGAGCGGGTCCGTCTTGATTTTCAAATAACGCCATAGAAAATTCTCATTTGAAAGAAGGGATAGTGCAATGCTTTTATTTTCATTCAGGGTTTTATCAATATAATGGAAGTCTGAAATCTCTTTATATATCTTTTTCAAAAATAACCTGGAAAAAATTATCCCGATTTTGCGTATCACATCAACAAGGGCCTGGAAAAGATAAGGGTTGTATTCAAGAGCGAGATGGGGGGGTATATAATTATGCTTCCTGAGCAAATTATTCAAGATAAGAAGGGAGACGTTGGATGTCTGAAAAGAAACAAAAACTTTCTTCCCGTCGGACTTGTAATCCTGCAGGGTATTAAGACTTTCTTTGTCGAAATCGATGGAGCTAAAGAGAAGACCAATCAGCTTATCGAGAAAAGCATTTGATTTATCATCCACCAGGCCATGGAAAATATAAGAAGAAATTAAAATCTTTTCATTATCATTCATCGATATTCCCATAATATTATTTTATTGAAGAGATATTTTTTTATGCAAGTTCATCTTCGCTGGATAGTATATGGAAGAATTCGTCCAATCCCACCATATTTATGAGGGACTCAACTTTCTCTGAAGTACGGAGCAATATCAATTCCACACCATATTCCAGAAGTTTATCCTTAACAGCGACGAGCTCACCCAGGCCAGTGCTGTTAAGAAAGGTTTTTTTATGCAAATCGAGGGCAATTTTGGCAGAATTATTATTATTTATTTTGATCAGAAATTGAATGAAATCATCTATCTCGCCATTGATAAGGGTCCCATTCCCTTCTGAAATTTCAAAAATCGGGAAACCATGGGCCATATGGTGTGCAATGTTCATAACCCTCTCCAACTCTCAATATTTTAAAAAAAATACTTCTTCTCCATACTATCGCGACACTATTAAACATCCAATTGACATGCAAGTGTTTTTTTCAGTAGCAATCCTATAATTTTCAAAATTATTCAGCATGAATATTTTACTAAAATGATGAGTAATATGCAGGAATTTTATTCAAAATCAAAAAAATAGAAATTTTTTAAAAAAAGTTAGATTTTTTAATAAGTTCACAGAAATTATTACATTAATTTATCCAATAAAAATTTTTTTCTTGTATTAATATATTCATTGCAATATAATTTTTATATAAAATTGTAAGAAAGTTCAGGAGAATAAAGAGTAAACAGCTCATCGCTATTTTCTTAATAATTTAAACCCCCGAATCCTTGTATGCAGGGTAACTATATAATTATTTGGATTTTTTTTGAAAAAAAATTGCAAATAAACCATGGCTATGTTTTTCTGCCCCTTGTATTACATACGGGATGTAGCGCAGCCAGGTAGCGCACTGCGTTCGGGACGCAGGGGCCGGGAGTTCGAATCTCCCCATCCCGAATCATATATATCTCAGTAAAAGATCTCTAGTGAATCCACATCTTGATTTTAACCGTTTTGGGGATCAAATAATTTACAATGACATCAAACGGCATTAAAATATTTTTTGACGAAACTTTTGACTCGAAAAGACAAGACCGCAAAAAAGTCGTCGATACCATCGTTGAATCAGTCAAGTCCCAAGGATTTGAAATAACGTTATCCCCTGAAGAATTCTATCTGACTATAGATGAAGCCGTGACCAATGGAATGGAACACGGCAATAAATGGGATCCCAATAAGAAGATCCATGTCGCCGGATTCTGCAAGGCCTCTTTCCTGATTATCAGGGTTACCGATGAGGGAAATGGTTTTGACAACAAGGAATTCCACATGAATCTGAAAAATAGAGAAATACTCGGTATACGCGGGAGGGGGATATATATAATAAATCAATTGTGCAAACCCTCCTGGAACACAAAAGGAAATGAAATTACCCTGGAAATAAAACTCAAGGTATAATGTAATGCAATCCTTCCGAACCATTTTTTTTCTTTTAATGATCATCACAATAATTGCCATCGCAGCGCCACCGGTTTCCGCATTAAGCGGATTAAAAGACACTATTTCAGGGGTTTCGGCGGATATTCATGAATTGCAGGGTGTCGTTAAAACGCTCGGGTCAATCACATCAAAATTTTCAATTATAATCCAGGCAATAGGGTTACCGGCAATCATCCTGTTTGCCGGAATAATTTTTTTTTCCATGGCCCTCAATGTACTTGGGATTCCTTATGGGCCCCTCTGCTTCTTTTCGGCCCTGGCCATATCTAACGCCATCTGGATGATCATACATCTGCAGTTCAAACAGCTTGATTCCTCTTTTATAGCATCAATTCTAAAGACCAACGGCATAATTCTTGCCCCCTTTATATTGATAAATATGCTGAAAACATTCCTCCCCAAGCTCTTCAGCACGGTAGGCGGGAAACTCTCCTATTTCTTCATGAAAAAAAAATACTCATTCCCGGAAAAAGAAAAAGTCATCGGACTCTTAAAAGATTACCAGTCATCAAGCTCAAACCTTTATAGAAGTCTTATCAGCGACCTTATGAAGACAGAAAAGAATGAGGTCGTTCTCTCTTCAGCCACAAAGGAATCCATCCAGTCAATCCAGGAAATTCTGGAAGGGATCAATTCGGTAAAAAAACAGGCCGAATAACGTAATTATGATACCCTATAACGATACCTCAAGATAACAGGGCTATACTATGAGCAATCTTCAAACAGAACGGCTGATAAATAAAACGCGGTACATGTTCAGCATTATGTTCCTGCTGACGGCCATATCTTCTTATCTGTCAAAATCTGCACCTGCCACATATTTGGGCATTTTCGGAACCTGCGCCGTTTATATCTCTGTCGCGATAGTTAACCAGGTGAATATTAATAAAAAAATTATTTCAACGCGTCTCATATACATTTCTTCAACAATAGAAATACTCCTGATATTTGCCCTTAAATACCTGCTGCATTTTGATCCCCGTGTCGGTTACGGTATGACGATCAAAGAACCGGCATCCTTTCTCGTATATTTCCTCTTCCTTATTATTATAGCGCTCCGTTACAATAAGACTTTAAACATATACGCCGGTTCCCTTGCTGTTGTGACCAGCATACTTCTTCTAGTTCTTGCCATTATAGACGGCAATATGATCTTAACCAGGGACGTCGTCCTCTTCTTCAGGCATGATACAATCCGCCTGGCCAGCGAGATACCAAAAGTGATCTTCCTCGCGGCTTTCGTTTTCTTTATTTCACGCATGGCAGACTTCACCAACACGAACATCTCGAACCTCGAAGCGGCCGAAAAAAAGGTAATAAACAACCTCAGTAAAACTGTCGAAATTCTTGCCACAGTCGAAAAGACCTCGACTGAACTCCTTGACGGTAGCCGTGACCTCAGTTCCTCTTCGCAGAAAATAGATTCCATCCTGTCCGAACATGGAAAACTAATATCGCAAATCGGCTCAATCATGAAAAGCGTCGGCAATGGAATAGACGAAATCAGGGGGAAAACGAATTTTCAGTTTGAGACTGTCGAAAAAAACTTCGCAAAAATCAAAGATATATCCAACCTGATGGATCAGATACACAGGGACAGTACAACCCAGAGTACACTTGCCGAAGAGGCGCTGAACCTTGCCACCGTCAACGATCAGCACATCAAACAGACGATCAACGCGATCCTTTATATGAAAGAGAATTCAAAAAAAATTGAGGAGATATCAAAAACCATCAGCGGGATCGCAGACCAGACAAACCTTCTCTCCCTCAATGCTGCAATTGAATCGGCGCGGGCCGGGGAGCACGGCAAGGGCTTTGCCGTTGTAGCAGATGAAATTTCAAAACTGGCGGCGATGAGTATTGACTCCTCAAAAGAAATCAGCATGATCATAAAGAACACAGTAGGCAACATTGAAAACGCCTCATCAATGATCGAGAACATGGCCCAGTATCTGGAAAGGATCATCTCGTTTGTCCGGGAGAATGCAAGGTTCATGGCAGTACTCAAGGACCAGACGCTTCTAGAATTGGAAGAGAGTAAAAAACTCCATTCTTCATTCATAGAGGTCGACAATGCGGCAAAGGACGTAATTGAACATGCCGACAACCAGATCGCTCTTATTAAAAATATATTTGATTGGATGAAGCATATGAATATCCTCGGTTCGGACGTCGCCACCACACTGAATGACCTCAAAAGCCTCTCCGATACACTGCGTGATCGATATGAGGAGATGAATTCAATCATCATGAACAAGGAAAATTAAACCCATGTGCCGCATACAGTAAATAGAAGGTGCATTATGGAA
>JBFZEZ010000067.1:0-2601 GCA_041306585.1 Spirochaetota bacterium
GAGATATACAGATACCACAATTCCCATGACAAGGAGAAGGGATCGGCAGATAATCGTCGGATCCCGTGTTTCCTCAACCGGTATCGCGCTTGTCTCAAAACCGGTAAATGGCCAGTAAACAATAATAACCGTCGCGAGCAGACTCGTTGCAGTGATCGGGGTTACGGGTTCGAAATTACGAGCGCTGATAAAAGGAATGAGCAGGATAGAGATTATCACGAGAGGTATAATTTTGAGCGTAGTGAGAATATTTTCCGTTATTCCCGATAATGAGATTCCGGTTATATTGAGCCAGCAGAAAGCCCCGATAATAACGAGCTCGATAAGAAGCACGTGGGAAACACCGAGTACGTTATATACTGACCAATGCCCGCTGCTATGGTTGAGATCCCAAAGAGCGAAGAAATGAGGTGAAGGATGACGAGGGGTGCTGCCACCCGTGCACCGAAAACTGAACTGAAAAATAAAAACTGTTAGATGAAGTAAACCGGAAAGCTATGCTGGCAAATTGAAAAAAGGACACACATGCGGATCTGCGACAATAACCCATGCAAGGAGCGACTACGGACCACTTTGTCTGGCGGCAATACCTGGGACGACAAAAATACCGGATCCGATTGTCCCTCCAACCCCAAGACTGAAAAATTCAAATAATCCCAGCGATCGTTTGAAGGTACTAACCTCAGGCATTGATCGTCACATCATACTTGCCGTATACACAATTTATAAAAGCCGGAAGTATCTATCTCCCATATAATAGCTCTTATCAGGAAAAATGCTGATGAAGGGCATCCATGGTGTGAATTTCGTATGGCAAAAGCAGCAGAAACGGTAAAAAAGAGTGCTGCATCAGAGAAAGGGACTCCAATGAGATACAAATGCAGGATTTGCGGATATATCTATTCCCCTCTTCGGGGGGAGCCGCATAATGGCATTCCTGCAGGCACCCCGTTTGAAGATCTTCCAGAGACATACGTCTGTCCCGTCTGTGGATTCCAGGGAAAAGGCAAAATTGGCAAATGGGGCTTTGATGAGTGGCGGCCCAAACGTTATATCTGTTCCATGTGCGATTATATCTATGACGAAAAACGCGGAGAACACAATCGCGGGATCAAACAAGGGACAAAATTTGAAGACCTGCCTGAAGATTATGTCTGTCCTGTCTGTGCAACCGACCCGAAAATTGTTATACGGTACGGGAATGTTGTCAAGCAGGGTTTCTCACCCCTGAATGATTAACACGCTTTGTATTGGCTCTTTTTTTTTTAAAATAGTTGTATACCGCATTCGCCAGGATTGAAGAACAACCGTTTTTAGTATCATACAACCGTGCCTGTACGGTTATCGGGAAGTTTTCACCCCCTCTCCATAAACTTACCGGCAGTTTATTTATGAAATTATTTCGTACCTGCTGCATTTTATGCTTGCTGGATGACAGGCCAGATAATCCTCTGAAATTTCCTGCATGCTACCTTGTGACAGCGGTAGCATGATTAATCCTCCCGTTTCCAAGGAAATGGCAAGAAGGTATTAAGAGATTATGTGTGGATCTAGCCATGAGTATGGAAGTTAATGCATTAATGGAAAAAGCCCATCGGTTCGCGAGGATCGGGCGATATGACGAAGCGATTTCCTGTTATGATAAGGTGCTTGAAGTTGATGGGAAAAATACGACCGCTCTTGAAAATAAAGGAAAAATATATTATTTCCTTGGCCGGCATGAAGATGCAATTGCCTGGTACGATAAAGCCCTTGCCATAAATAAAAACCTCGTTTCTGCCTGGTTTGAAAAAGGGTATACCCTGCGAAAAATTCAGCGGTACGAGGAAGCGATCAAATGTTTTGACCAGGCTCTTCTTCGCGATCCGGACTATGTTTTTGCACTTGCGAACAAAGGATATGCCCTGAACGATCTGGGTAAATTCAGTGAGGCAATAGCCTGTTTTGATACCATTTTGAAGACCAGTCCGAATAACCTGCGGGTAATGACTGCAAAAGGGATCTCATTGCGGGAGCTGGGTAAAAATACCGAGGCTCTTGCATATTTTGACACAGTACTCAGTTTGAACCCTTTGAATTCTTTTGTCTGGAAAAACAGGGCTGTTGCACTCCGGAACCTTGGACGGATTCACGAAGCCGAAGAATCTGAAAGGCAAAGTGAAGGTACCTCATGAAGAAAATAGGGGAAAGTATTGTTTAATTCTCAAAGAAGCTGTAAAACCGCTTTACAATCAAGAAAGGGACATTGCCTGTTCTTTTCTTGACCGACCCTGCACTTGGGATGCTGGTGTTCCTTCTAGGGGATTTCTTCCATTGCCTCCGAAATTCCATCTGGAAGGATTATCGCAAAATGGGAACGCAACAGCGGCGGGACGAGCCAATGGCGAGTCCTAAAAGCGTGCCTGAGGGTGTAAGTGCATTCATAAAATGAGATTTTTTAGTCGCGAGAATGTGACTGTGTCTAAGAAAATTTGGTAACTATTCGAGTTCAGAAATAAACTGAGTCGCACTTTTCAGGCGATCCATATCAACTAAAAAAATTAGATGAGTTTAAAGATTGGGTGGTTTTCAGCCTTGACATCGATTCCAAGAGGCCGCATT
>JBFZEZ010000068.1:0-5253 GCA_041306585.1 Spirochaetota bacterium
AACATGTGGCGCATGAGGGACTGGTCCAAGAACTGGGCCTCGAGCTTGATACCCGCGGGAACATTAAAATCGATGAATGCTCCATGACAAGCACTAAAGGAGTGTTTGCTGCAGGTGATGCCATGCGTGGGGCTTCCCTGGTTGTGTATGCCATACAGGATGGCCGTAATGCAGCCCTTGGAATCGAAAGGTATTTAAAGGGAGAATAATATTTTTGCTTGAAAAAAGATGCCGTTTATGTAATAATACAATTGAATTGTTCATATCAAAAAATGGTTATCCATTGAAGGGAATACCTGTATGAATAATTTGAATTTTCAATACTGAAATTCCAAAAATTTCCTGTGTTGTAAAATTCCCGTATGATTGAAGTATTTATGAACGGGTAAAGCAAAAAAATGCTCGAAAATCTAAAAACATTCATTCAAAATATCGATTTTACTGTCCATAAATGGCTCCCAATTATTCTTATGGTGTTTTTTATACTTTCTCCGCTTATTAATTACACCCTTCTTTTCATAATTTTTGCGCATGTCCCAACCATTAATGAAATTATAGTCAGCGTATCAATATCTGTATTCCTCATTTTTGTTGCCCTCATAATTTTCAAGTTATTCATAAAATACATCAACTCCAAAGTCGATATAATCTATAACGAGATGAATTTTTATGACCTCATCATAAAAAATACCAACGAAATATTCGTACTTCTGAACAATTTCGGAGAGATAGTAAAGTTCAATACGGCCCTCATGAACTCCTTGAACCTTGAAAAAAAAGCAATAATTGGGGAGCCGTTCCGGAATCTTTTCGCCCTCATCGATACAACAAACAATTACAACTTCAAAATGCTCATCCTCGAAAAGCTGAAAGAGGCGTTCCAGGGAAAAATGACTGAGATCATATCCCCGATAAAAATAGGGAACGAGGAGTACCAGTCCATTTACTTTAAGCTCACCCCGATAGTTAAAAACAATGAATTGAAATATATATTCGCTATCGGCCGGATACTGAAAAACGACTTCATTGCGAACAATTGGCTGCACAGGGAGAACAGCGAGTATATCATTTCGAACGACCTTACCCTCTCCAACATACTCTGCTACCGCCTTACCCGTAACCTTGACGGTAGATTGACCCGAAACGAAATCCTTTTCATCCAGATAGCGCTGCAGGAAGTAATCATCAATGCTATCGAGCATGGGAATCTTGAAATATCATTCGAAAAAAAGACCGAGCTCAAAAAACGAAGTGAAAATTATTTTGAACTTTTAATCAGGGAATCGAACAAGGACTATATGGAAAAGCGGAAGGTCCGCATATCCTATGATCTCGAAAAGGACAAGGTCGCGTACGTCATCAGTGATGAAGGGAATGGTTTCAACTGGGCGCCATATCTTTCCGATGAGCCCATGGAGTCCTATACGGAAAACCTGATGGTTAATTTTCACGGCATCGGCCTTCAGATGGTCAAGAGCGCATTTGACCTCATCAGGTACAATGAAGCCGGAAATGAAATAACCCTGATAAAATACATTAAAAAAACGCCGGTCATACCATGAGCAATTACAGAAATCCGGTACCCACCGTGGATATCATCATTGAGGTCCCCGGAGAAAAGGGGAATCGGGGTGTTGTCCTTATAAAAAGAAAAAACCCTCCGTTCGGGTGGGCGATCCCAGGCGGTTTTGTTGATTACGGCGAAACCCTGGAGCACGCCGCACTAAGGGAAGCGCTGGAGGAGACTTCACTCGACGTCACCCTCGTCCGGCAATTCCACACGTACTCGGACCCGGGACGCGACGAACGTAAACATACAATATCCACAGTATTTATCGCACGAGCTCATGGACAGCCCAGAGGGGCTGACGATGCCCTTGAAGCAAAGATATTCATGCCCGATAAAATCCCCGTGGAGATGGCATTCGACCACGCCAGCATACTGCGTGATTACATTTCAGAAAAATACTAAAGGGGAGACTCTATGGAAATATCAAAAGCTCTAATCAAAACAACAATACTTACTCTTGATGCCCTTTTCAAGGCATCTGAGGCAGATATACGGCTCCACGATGTTGGGAACATACCCAAAGACCAGCCTGTACTCTTTCTGCTTAATCATTTCACTCGCCTCGAAACCACGTTCTTCCCGTACATCCTCTATAAGCAAACCGGCAAGTACTCACTGTCTCTCGCACACCACTCGTTTTTCGGAGGAAAATTCGGGAAAATAATGGAAAAAATCGGCGCGGTATCGACCAACAATCCGGATAGGGACAAATTATTCATAAGCAACATGCTCACCGGGAAACTGTACACGATTATTTTCCCGGAAGGACAGATGATTAAGGACAAAAAAATCATTGAAAAGGGAAAGTTTATGGTGTATAACGTGGGTATCCGCAGGCCCCCCCACACCGGGGCCGCCCGCCTCGCACTTCGCGCCCAGTTCTACAGGGAAAAAATAAAGGAGTGCATGGATAAAGGAAGAAAAAACGAGCTCGACACGATCAAGGACTATTTCGGCTTCAGCGATGATGATATAAAAACAATCACCGAAAAAGACACCTTCATCGTCCCGTGCAATATAACATATTACCCGATAAGGGCGAAAAACAACGCGATCAAAAAGCTCGTTGAAAAATTCACCAAAAACATATCGTTCCGTTTTGAGGAAGAGCTCGAGGTTGAGGGGACTATGATCATGGAAGGGGTCGATATCGACATCAATTTCGGCAAACCGATCAGTGTGTGCGATTACATGTATAGAAGCAAGGACATGGTAAAGAAAATTTCGGATGATCAGCTCTATCTCCAGAAAACTGAGGCAAAGAAGGAGCTGCCATTGAGGAAAATAAGCATCGAACTCATGCAGGCCTATATGTCTTCAATATACGAAATGACCACGGTCAACCACGACCACATTTTCGCTTTCCTGCTTGCGTCCAGCCTGAGCAACAAAATCAATGAACACGATTTCAAAAACCGTGCAAACAGGGCCATCGATCGCATCAAGGAACTGCACATAAGCAATTTCCACACATCACTCGGAAAAAAGCAGCATACCCTCCATACCGACGATTTCAATATGAAGTATGAAAGCTTCATCGAAGCGGCAGTGTCAGACAACCTGATCCACTTCGATGACGGCACTATATACAGGAACAAAAAGAAATTCAGCATCCCCCACTCATTTCACGAGGTCAGGCAGGATAACATAGTCGAGGTCCTCAAAAACGAGATCGAGCCGCTTGAAAACGTCATGCGCACTCTCCGCAGGACTATGCGGGTCCCTTCCTTCTGGGTACGCCGCCAGATACGCAGATCTTATCTCAAGCTCGACAGTGAACTCTTTGCAAACGATTACAAGGAATTTTTCATAGAAGGTGAAACAAAACCTGAATCGATCGGCCGTCCATTCTTCTTGAAAAAATTTTTCCAGAGAAAAGGCGTCCTCATCGTACACGGTTATATGGCCGCACCGGAGGAGGTCCGCCCCCTGGCCGAGTTCCTGCACAAAAATGGATTCGCCGTTTACTGCGTCCGGCTGCGCGGACATGGGACGTCACCTGATGATCTCGCGAACCGCGACTGGGAGGAGTGGTACGAATCGGTGAACCGCGGATATATCATCATGAAAAACAGCGTTAAAAAATTCGCGGTGATAGGTTTTTCCACTGGAGCTGGCCTTGCCCTCATGCAGGCGGCAAACAAAGGGAAAAAACTGAAGGGGGTGATTTCCATCAATGCGCCGCTGCAATTAAAGAACATTGCCTCGCACCTTTCATCCGTCATGGTCATGTGGAACTCGCTCCTGAAAAAAATGGACCTCAAAAAAGGAAAGGTCGAATTTGTTAAAAATACCCCCGACAATCCGCACATCAATTACTTCCGCAACCCGGTGAGCGGAATCCGCCAGCTGGAGAAGCTGATGAATGTGGTCGAAAACAAGTTGAAAGAGATATCAATACCCGCCCTCATTGTACAGGGGACACACGATCCTGTTGTCAATCCCAAAAGCGCTCATGATATTTATGACCGTCTCGGGACCCTTGAGAAGGAAATCTATTTTGTGGAATCAAACAGGCACGGGATATTGAGGGGGGACGAAACAGGCGCACTCAATAAAAAAATACTCGATTTTTTGACACGGATTTTTTAAGAGGCTCAATAGACATAACTCACTTCAAACATAATGCAGCTACCCGCATCCATAAAGCCGGGGACATCGTTTTTTTCCAGGGCGATACATATGACGGGAAGATGTATTTTATTTTCACCGGAGGCGTGGCAAGCTTTTTTTACTCAATGTTTTCCACCAGCTTGTTCAGCTCACTGACTTTATCGTTGATTGATGCCGTTATTTCATTGATTGTAGAGTCCGACTCTGCTATTTCCGATGCGATTTCTGAAAGGCGGGCTATTGTTTTCAGGGTTTCTTCCATGGCTGTGTTCTGGTCCCTGGCGGCAGTTGTGACCTCGTCTGACAGGGCGTCCATAAGTTTTGCCTGACGCACCACCTCGAGGATCGATTCAGCCTGACCGGTCATGAGGTCCCGAACATGTTCAATCCGGGAATTAATCGACTGCACCATCTGAAAAGTTGTTTCTATTGACTTTTTTGTATTCTCGAACATCCCCATCCCTTCATCAATATCTTTTATTATCTTGCGGATCTGCGTGGATATCTCCTTGGAATTGTCCGCTGTGGCCCCCGCAAGCTTGCCGATCTCGTCGGCGACAACTGCAAAGCCACGGCCGTGTTCACCAGCGCGGGCAGCTTCTATTGCGGCATTGAGGGAAAGAAGATTGATCCGGTCTGATATATCGTCGATCATAACGACAAACGTATCGATTGTTTTACCCCCGGCATGTACAACATTCATTTTATCGAACAGGACGCGCATTGCGGCCTCCGTGGCATTGGTCGATTCAGATATAACCTGTATATTCGCGACAACAGAAAAACTGTCTTTTGCAATTTGGTTCTGCGTCTCCTGCGTGGTCTGGGAGAGGGCCTTTGTTCTTTTGCCTTCATCAGACTGATTGACCATACCCAGGTAAATGCCATTATTGGTCTCTACCAGTTGCCCGAATGTCGCTGACATCTCTTCGCTTGTTGACGCCTGCTCCATGGAGAGCTCGGAAAAGCGCGTCCCCATGCGGGCAAGCTCGCCGCTGATCCTCATAAGATCACTGGATATATTCCGTACTGTCCTCACGATCCCCTCAAGGTAAGAGGCTCGCTCCTTT
>JBFZEZ010000069.1:0-2511 GCA_041306585.1 Spirochaetota bacterium
TGATTGTTCATATGACCGCTATAATTGTGGTGATTTCTCAACACATGACGAGGCGCAGGCGTGCTACGATTATTGTATTTCAATGGGCAAAGGGGATATTCACAGGCTTGATGGTAATAACGACGGGATTGCGTGTGAGAGTCTCCCATGAACACATTTTCAGCTCTGCTTTGAAGGTATTTTTATTATAATTTCAGTCACCTTCATCTCCCTTCCGCAGAAATATGAACCAGATGAAACTCGACACCGGATTTGGCATGGCGTGGGTCCCGCTGCACCTTCTGGGAATCGGGATCAGCGCATGGATGATGTACATACCAGAACGATACGCCCGTCTGTGCCCTACAGGATCCTGCAATGCTGTCGCCGCATTTACCGTCCTGATAATCGGGACCGCCTTCTTCTGCATCTTTGCATACACGCTCCTAAAGTGGTCCTTCTACCCGCCCGGTGAAAAGGCTTAAATCCCGGACCTGGACTACTTTCACCACCCTCTCTGCGTGTTCAAATACCCGGTTCCCCAGCTTCTCAGCATGACAACGCACTACCTCATGTCTGATCAGACGTTGTTCCGTGACTGTGAATTGTTTGAATTTGACTATGTCCCGGAAATCTTCAATTACCGCGATGCCCAGCTCAAGGACCTCGCCTATGCCCTGCGGCCCGGTATGAAAGGTTACCGGATTAATAACACCATTCTCCGCGGACTGCCGGGAACAGGAAAAACCACGAGTATTCACCGTTTCTTTTCTGAAATCCGTGAGGTCACAAAAAAGCTGGTCCCAGTCTACGTGAGTTGTCAGAACGACAAGACCGTCTTTGCAATCTTATCAGAGGTATTTTTCCAGCTTCACGGGTATAAAACCCCGGCCCTCGGGGTCCCCATCCATAAACTGGTGAGTGATATTGGCCATACCCTTCAGGAGAAGGACATAACACTCGTCATTTGCCTTGACGATGCACACTATCTGCTCTCTGACAATGTGTTAAACGGAATATTATCCATGCTTCTCCGGCTTCACGGGAAGTGCCCGGGAATCAGGGTCGGATTCATTGTGACGGTCAGTGATATCGATGTAGATTTTTCCCGGATACTCGAGCCAAGCGTTTTGTCAATCTTTCAACCGACCGAGATCTACTTCCCGCCCTATTGTGAGGATGAGATTTACGGGATCCTGCACGACCGCGTGAAAAAGGGCCTCTATCCGGGAGTCGTCTCTGACGATATCCTCGATTTGATTGTAGAGAAGACGATGACCTGGGGGGATATCCGGGCGGGCATCGACCTTGTGCGGCACTCGGTCCTGAACGCTGAACGGAATGGACACCATGCGGTTGTCGAGGAGGATGTATTCAAGGCCTTCGCCTCGTCGAAAAACGTCCACCTTTCAGCCACCGTGAAGGCACTCACCACAGAGGAGAGAGAGTTGCTGAAACACATCGCCGAGTTGAGTATTCTCGCCCCGGACCGGCCAATCACGACCGGAAACCTGTTCCATTCGGCGGAGTCGTGTATGCCTATCAATTCTTCGAATTTTTACAAGCGGTTGAAGAAGTTCGAGGAGATGCGGTTGATTAATTTCTCCATTTTAAGGACCGAGACCGGGAAAGCACGAGAGGTGATGCTTCATTTCGAACCGGAGGAAGTGATCGGGGCGTGTGGGTGAGATCTTTAAAAGATTGAATGAACTAATAATCAATTTAATTTTATCTTATTTTTTTTGAGGGAAAATAATTTTTAGGAAAAAATTGGGTCTTATAGTCTACATCTTTTTGAATAGATTACATAGTACATAATCTTTTTATGAAAAAATAAAATTATGGTAATCCTACAAATTACCTTACATTATTGGATCCCAATCAATCCATCCAGATCCAGAGCATACTCTACATCTTTCTTCTGAATAAAGAGTACCTGAATTGATTCCACCTTCATCACAATGAGTACATTTTTTGAAAGGATATCTAACTCTCACACTTCCTTTTAAGTTACAAACCGGACATATACCCCTACTTGTAACTCCCTTTCCTCGACACCAAGCACATTTCCGGATCTCCCACCGTCCTTCGGTTGTCATATGCATCCCCAAATTATAGCCACATCTAGGGCAAACATTAATAACAATCCCACAATTCGGACACTGTACCATAAAAATTAAAATATTTTTTTAAACTATAAAATTATGCTTTTTAGATCATTAGGGAAAATTCAAATTTTTAATTTTTTTGACATCGAATATATTTTTACATATCCTTTTCGGAAAGCGGAAAGGTTATTGAAATAGGACTTACGCACTTCGACCGAAAGATCCTTAGCCTAAAAAGCTCAATATAAAGACTGTAATAGGCGAACGGGAGCGGTAGGTAGATTGAATCCGAGTAAGTGCAATGAATATGATTATATCAATTTTCTTATCGCATCCACGAAAATATTCACCTGTACAGAGGCTGCAAGATGCCAACTAATCGATGAACACTCACCATCTCATGATGCATTTACCCGGCTCCTTC
>JBFZEZ010000070.1:0-3544 GCA_041306585.1 Spirochaetota bacterium
GGGAAAAAATCCGGTCGAGGATTTTATATTTATTAGCCGCCTGGCCCTTTATTCAGGCCGCATCGTCGGGAATAACAGGACATCGCGAATGGAGGTCTCGCCCGTGAGAAGCATGATTACCCTGTCGATGCCTATTCCCAGCCCCCCTGTCGGCGGCATCCCGGCTTCAATGGCCTGCACAAAATTTTCATCCATGGGCGGCGCTTCATCATCCACAGCGCGCCGCAGCGACTGTTCATATAGCGTTTTCCTCTGGAAAACCGGGTCATTTGATTCGCTGTAGGCATTGGCAAATTCTGTTGCGTTGATAAACAGCTCAAAACGCTGAAGATATCGTTCGTCTCCGTAATCCGGTTTGCACAGGGGCGTGGTCTCAACCGGATGGTGCGTAATAAAGGTCGGCTGGATCAGGTGCCGTTCAACAAGCAATTCGAAGAGCTGGTCAATAGCAAGACCGCGGACAAAGTCTCCTTTTAATTCACCCCCGAATTTTTTAACAGCTGATTTGATTTCATCGTCGCTCATTACAGTCACGTCGATCCCGCCGTATTCCTTGATTGCATCGGTCATTTTAATTTTTTTCCATGGTGTCTTGAGGTCGATTTCCTTGCCGTCAAAATGTATGGTTGTCGTGCCGTTCACTGCCAGGGATGTCTTTTCGATGATCTCCTCGGTGAGGCTCATCATATCATTATAATCAGCGTACGCCTGGTATAATTCAAGCATGGTAAATTCGGGATTATGGGTGCGGTCGATCCCTTCGTTTCTAAAACATTTTCCGATTTCAAAGACCCTGTCAAACCCTCCGACGATAAGGCGTTTAAGATATGGTTCGAGGGATATCCGGAGGTACAGTTTCATATCAAGGGTGTTGTGATGCGTGGTAAAGGGGGCTGCGGAAGCCCCGCCGTATATCGGCTGCAGTATCGGGGTCTCCACTTCGAAAAAGCCCTTGCTGTCGAGAATTGATTTCACCTGTTTGATAATGGCGATCCGTTTGATGAAGGTCGTCTTAATATCAGGGTTTACAATAAGATCAACATGCCTGTTGCGGTATCTGAGTTCTTTATCCGCGAAGAGATCAAAAACCTCCCCGTCTTTTTCCTTTACTACAGGAAGGGGGCGAATGTTTTTTGTAAGCAGGGTCAGGGAGGAGATATAAACGGATATTTCACCAACCTGGGTTTTTTTCACAGTCCCCTGGACCCCGATGATATCTCCAATGTCGAGTTTTTTGAACAGATTGTATCCCGCTTCCCCGATATTCTTTTCAGCAACATAGAGTTGGATTCTTCCCTCGCTGTCCTGTATTGTGCAGAAACTGGCTTTACCCATGACACGTTGAGTCATGATCCTCCCGGCAATAGATACTGCCTCCTGGGACTGAAAATATTTTTCATAATTGTCGATTATTTCATTTGAGGAATGAGTAACGTCATACTTATAAGGAAAGGGGTTTACATTCAGTTGGTCCCGAATTTCATTAATTTTGTTGATTCGTATCTGAATCAGGCTGTTGGTGTCATCCATTATTATTACCGTTTTATTAAAGATAGGGCGCTCCGCTCAAACAATGAATATGCAATATGCACTTAAAAAAATAATTTGATTATAGCGGATTCCAGTACTATATAATTTTTTTTTTCCTGCTCCTGTCAAATTATTTTTTTAATAAAATTCTCCCCCTTATTATGGAAATTTCAAGAAAGCATTTTGTACTTGAACTATTCAGGATTATAGGAAGAAATTGCAATAATTAATATGAGGTTCCGCATGTATACTTTTGAACTCGGCCCGATACGGCCTCCCAGTGAATTTCAGAGCATATTGCTACGCATCACCCGCAATTGTCCATGGAACAAATGCGCATTTTGCCACACGTATAAAAATGAACGGTTCTCAATGAGAAACGTCGATGAGGTCAAGGCCGATATTGATTCCATCGTTGCCATTGCAGAAATTATACGGGAAACTTCAGCGAAGCTTGGTGCAACAAATATTGTTTCTAATGATATCCTGCAGAAAGTCATTACTGACAACAGCATCCCTCGCGAGTATGTGCGCCAGGTAGCGTATTGGATGTCTTTCGGGATGAAAAGTCTTTTTCTGCAGGATGCGGACTCGCTTATCGTAAAAACGGCGAAAGTCGTGGATATCCTTAATTATATACGCCGGAAAATACCCTCCCTCGAACGCATTACTACTTATGCGAGGGCAAAAACAATCAGCATGAAAACGATTGAAGAGCTCTCGTCGCTGCGCGAAGCCGGACTGACAAGAATACATATGGGAATGGAATCCGGTTCCGATAAAGTCCTTGCCCTGATTTCGAAGGGCGTCACTGCAGCTGAAATAATCACTGCCGGTAAAAATATAAAACAGGCGGGTTTTGAATTATCTGAATACTTCATTCCAGGACTCGGAGGTGCGGATGTAAGTACTGATAATGCTGTTGAATCGGCACGGGTGTTGAATGAAATAAATCCTGATTTTATCCGCTTGAGAAGCATTATTCCCCTTCCGGGGACCCCGCTTGGCGATATGATGAAAGCGAAAACATGGTTACCCCTTTCTGAAACTGAAAAGGTGAGGGAGATACAATTATTTATTGAAAACCTGAACGGTATAACCAGTACAATTGCAAGCGATCATGTAATGAACCTCCTTGAGGACATTGAAGGGGTTTTCCCGGCGGATAAAAATGCCATTTTAAATGTAATACATGCGTTTTTAAATATGAACAATGATGATAAAGATAATTTTATCATCGGCAGGCGACTGGGAAGATACAGATATACAAGGGATTATACCCCTAACGCGGAAATAAGGGAGATCAAGTCTCAGCTTCTTGCCGAATATTCATCCGTCGATGAAGCTGTCCTCGGCATCCTGAGTAAATATATTTGAACTTATATAATTTCCGCATGCGGGGCACCCCCTGATTTTCATTCGTTGTCATGCATGTGAGGAGAGTATTTTTCTGGAGGATTTTCATGAAATTGATAGCCGGTCTGGGAAATCCAGGGAACATATACGCAAAGACAAGGCATAATATCGGATCAATAATCGGAATTGAATTTGCTGGGTTTAAATCCATCCCGGTTAAAAAAAAGATGTTTTCTTCAATAACCGGAACAGGATTAATTGATACACAGGATGTCTGTATTCTGCTGCCGCAGACATTCATGAATGTAAGCGGAGAAGCGGTATCTGCTGCCCTGAATTATTACAAGCTCAAACCGGATGACCTTATCGTCATTCATGATGAAATTGAATTATCATTTGGTAATTTCAAGACGAAATTCGGGGGGGGGCATAAAGGGCATAATGGGCTGCGCTCCATCATTCAGCATGTTGGTTCAGGGGACTTTCATAGATTGCGGTTCGGCGTGGGAAGGCCTCAGGATCCCCGGATAAGTGTCGCTGATTATGTGCTTGCAAATTTTTTGCCTGAGGAAATAACGACGATATCAGACACCCTTCCAGCTGTTTATGATATGTTAATGACTCTTATTCAAAATAACACATGATAGGGAGGCATCCA
>JBFZEZ010000071.1:0-3242 GCA_041306585.1 Spirochaetota bacterium
GGATCGGGCAGAACCTTCATGACGGGCTGGGGCAGCACCTGGCCGGCATTGCCCTCAAGAGCGAGATCCTCAAGCTCAAGCTCAGGGAAAAAGGGATTGAAGACCCGGGGGACATCGCCGACATCATCGAGCTCGTGAACCAGGCGATTGATAAAACCAGGGACCTTGCCAAGGGGCTTTTTCCCGTTGACGCGTCCGGCGGCGGATTGTATTCGGCGTTTGAAGACCTTCGGCAGAACGTTGAGAAGGTGTTCGCTATATCGTGCCTTCTCAACTTCGATGAAAGGATTTCCTTTCAGGGGGACCTTGAAACGTCTAACGTTTATTATATTGTGAAAGAAGCTGTGAACAACGCGATCAAGCACGGCAAGCCGAGAAACATCATCATAACAGCCGTAATAGACGGTGATCTCCTCGTCATAAAAATAACTGACGACGGAATCGGCATTCCCGATGATATTGAAAACCGAAGGGGGATGGGCATCAATATCATGAATTACCGTGCCTGGCTTATCGGCGCTACCCTGGACATCCGCAAAAACGATGGCGGCGGTTCCACCGTAACCTGCGCAATCAAATACATGGGGAAGGATGTTTCCTCATCCGCAGTCGAGGAAAAAATCAGGAATAAATATCTTGCGGTGGATGGGGGTGCTAAGTCGCGTGTTCTTCTTGTCGATGACCACCCGATCGTGCGGCAGGGCCTTACCCAGATCATCAACATGGAGGCCGACCTCGTTGTGTGCGGAGATGCCTCCAATGCCTCAGACGCCATGCGCCTGATCGCATCAACTAACCCGCATTTGGTTATTGCCGATATCTCGATGCAGGGGACGAGCGGGCTTGAGTTCGCGAAGGCGCTGAAGACCCGCTACCCGGGCCTCCCGGTGCTCATACTTTCGATCCATGATGAAGCGCTGTATGCGGAACGGGCAATACGCGTCGGGGCGCGGGGGTATGTGATGAAGCAGGAGGCGCCGCAGACCGTTGTAACAGCGATACGCGCCGTGCTCGCGGGAAAACAATACCTGAACGAGCGCGTCAAAGAGCGCATCATCGACAATATTTCATGCAACATCAACGATAAAAATTTTTCCCCCAACGACTGCCTCACCGACCGCGAGTTCGAGATCTTTCAGCTGATCGGCAGGGGGCTGCAGAACCGCAACATCGCCGACAAGCTTCAGATCAGCGTGAAGACTGTAGAAAATTTTCGCGACCGGATCAGGAACAAACTCAATATCGAGAGCTCGCCGGAGCTGGTGCAGTTCGCGGTGAATTGGGTGATTGAGAATAAGGGGTGATTCCTCCCTACACATAACTCGATTGCATTATGTACTTGACTTTTTTAAATAAATGACCATATATGGTCTTATGAAGACTATAAATGTTTCAACCCTAAAAGCAACTCTCAGTGCAGCACTTCACCGTGTCCGTGCCGGTGAAACAATTGTGGTTATGGATAGAAACACACCGATAGCTGAAATCGGTCCATATCAGCAACGGCCCTCAATAACCATACACAAACCCAAAAAAAAATTCAGTATTCCACGGTCAAAAATTAAGGTTGCAATTGACCCACTGGATTTCCTCATGGAAGAGCGGGGAAAAAGATGATATGTTATCTTGATTCTTCTGTTCTCCTTCGGAAAATGCTCAATGCTGATCATGCTTATTCTAATTTTACTCAATTTGAAAAAATAGGCTCAAGTGAACTCATCAGCATTGAATGTCATCGGGTCCTTGATCGTTACCGGATGGAAAATCTGCTTGATGACGATCAGATTGCCGAAGCTAAAGCCAGCCTGAAAGAAATTATTCTGGGAATGTATATTATTGAAATCAGTGATTCGATAAAAATTCGTGCGCAGGGGTCATTTCCTACAATACTTGGGACCCTTGACGCCATACATATATCAAGTGCCCTCTTATGGAAAGAGAATGAACACATTGAAACTTTGACTATTGTTTCGCATGACAAGCAAATGAACAAATGCGCGAAGGCCCTCGGGTTTGCAATAATTGAAAGCTGATTTTGTAGAGATCCCAAACTAATTCAATCAACCCCCCCCTCATGGGTACATCCCCCTACAACATTCAAGGTTTATCCCCCTATTTACAAATGTATTTAATTATGCTATTTTTCATCCGATAAGTAAATCTAATGAACATGTAATATTCAATATTTTTTCTATACAGCCCTGCAGTGTCAGAGCTGGGACCCTGGTGATACACCGGTGTTTTGAAGTATAATAGATTTTCTGAAGGGGTTTTAAATATGGATTATAAACCTGGAATATGTACTTTTTGCGGTACGGGATGCGGCCATATGATTAAAGTTAAAGACGGCAGCATTGCAGGTGTGTTCGCCTCGCAGAACCATCCCGTGAGCAAGGGTAGACTCTGTGTACGCGGCTGGAACATTCACGAGATACTGGGGACGCACAAGCGGATCGTGAACCCGGCAATTAAAAAAGACGGCGAGTGGCGCACCGTCAGTTATGATGAAGCCATCGCATTTGTCGCTGATCGGGTGAAAGAGAATATTAAAAATAAAAGCGAAGAGATCGCTTTCCTCGGTTCTCCACGTTCTTCGAATGAAGAAAACTTCCTTCTTATGAAACTTGCACGGTCTGTGTGCAGAACAAACAACATATCCCTCCATTCCGAGTCTGGACACAGAAACAGTCTCAACGTACTGAATGACGGCGCTGGTTTTCCCGGGATGACCGGATCGCTGGGTGAAGTTGCAAAGGCCGAAGTCATCGTGACTGTGGGGTTCGACATAACGAAACAGAACCCTATTGTCGGCAGTGAAATTCATATGGCGGTGAGGGGAGGATCAAAGCTTGTCGTTATCGACAGCAGAACGACCCAGATGGCAAAACTGAGCAGTACGTTCCTTCAGGCCCGGCCCGGTTCCACGAAGGTCCTGGTGGCTGCTCTTGCAAAAACAGTAATTGAGCAGGAACTTGTCGATTCAAATTTCATTGATAAATATACCACAGGTTTCGAGGGATTTGCAAACTCTCTCGGACCGCTAACGTATAACGATATTACTGCCAAAACAGGGATCGCGATTGATGTTATAAAAGAAACCGCGAAGCTGATCGCGAAGGCTAAATCAGCAATGGTATTCTTTCCATCAGGGATCTCAGGGCTCGACCAGGACACGATCGGCTACATATACAACCTGTTTATGGTCATGGGCAAGGTCGGTAAGGAAGGATGCGGGGTTAATC
>JBFZEZ010000072.1:0-4157 GCA_041306585.1 Spirochaetota bacterium
TAAAAATTTTGTCGGGGCATTCGCTACATGGGAACATCCCCTTGTGATATTCCTCGACGATCTCCAGTGGGCCGACAGCGCCAGCCTCGACATGCTGAAACTCATCATAACCGACACTGAGATCAACTACGTTCTTATCATCGGGGCATATCGTCAGAACGAACTGACCCCTTCCAACACCCTCGCTATCATGCTGGATGAAATCGGAAAACAGCTTGGGGGGATTAGTACCATAACCCTTGGCTCCCTCAGCGTTGAAAATGTAAGCGAACTTCTCGTCAACTTCCTTCACTCGAGCAGGGAGGAATCCTGCAAGCTCGCCGAACTGATAGAACGAAAAACAAATGGAAATCCGTTTTTCATTCTACAGTTTCTGAAAGCGCTGTATGAGGAAGGGTTGATCAGGATCGAATCAAAAGGATGGAAATGGAACATAGACCAGATAAGACAGATGCAGGTAACTGAAAATGTTGGAAAGCTTCTTGAAAAAAAAATAACGCGTCTCCCGATGAAAACGGTTGAGGTCCTGAAGACATGCGCCTGTATAGGTAACCGTTTCGAGCTGGAAGTCATCTCACAGACCATGCAGAAGTCCATCGAAGAGATACTTGCAGCACTCGATATATCCATCAGGGAAGACCTCGTGAGCCCGGACGGCGACCTCTACCGGTTTAATCACGACCGCATACAGGAGGCGGTGTATTCCATCATATCCGAGGAGGAAAAAACCACACTGCACTATAAGATCGGAAAAATCGTTTTTGAAAAAATAACAGATGAAAACCTTGGTGATAAAATATTTTTCATTGTCCATCACCTGAACACCGGACAGCGGCTCATTACCGGCCAGGAGGAAAAACTGGCACTTGCCCGGCTCAATATGACCGCAGGCGACAAGGCAAGGACTTCCAATGCGTACATATCAGCAGCAGGGTATTATAAAATTGCCCTTTCCATCCTCCCGGAAAATATGTGGGAGGCGCATTATGAGATGGCATTCGCATGCACCAGGGACCTGGGCATATGCGAACACCTGAACGGCAGTTTCGAAAAAGCAGAATCCATTTTCAATATCGCCGTCAGTCATGCCACGAGCGACATCGACAAGGCTTCACTCTTTAACCTGACTGCGATCCTGCGCGCGAACCAGGGGAAACACGCGGAGTCCACAAAAATTGCCATCAAAGGCCTGCGCATTCTCGGCATATCAATACCGGAGAACCCGGGGCAGCTTTCGATCATGAAGGAACTGATCAGAACAAAAATAAAACTCATAAGAACTAATTACGAGAAAATCCTTGAACTCCCCCGAATGACCGAAAAAAAAATGCTTATGACCGTCGATCTGTTAATGACCTGTGTTGCTTCCGCGTATTTTTCCAATAAGGAACTCCAGGTATACGTGACCCTCGCCATGCTGAGGCTTATGCTCAGGCATGGAAACTGCGAAGGAACATCTTTTGCGTTAATCACTTATTTTTATATTGAAGTTATCGGATTGAAGGACTACCGGACCGGGCTGAAATACGGAAAGCTTTCCCTCAAAATGAACGAAAAATATTTTCATCCATCCATTAAAGCGAAAGTATATATGATTTACGGAATGAGTGTAAGTATAATCGATGAACCCCTCGAAAAAGCCGTAGAATACGCAAGAGAAGCATTTAAAACAACCCTCGAGACAGGGGATATCCGTTACGCCATATATTCCGAGCAAATCATAATATTCAATATGCTCGCTATGGGGACAGACCTCGGTGAGGTTGCAGACTTTGTAAACAAACACCTGGATTTTGTCTTACGGGCCAAAGATCCAGGGGCGATAAACTACAATTACTCAGCTATCCAGTTCATCAAGAGCTTGAAAGGAAATACGAATAACCCGACATCGTTCAACGACGCGAATTTTTCAGAATCAAAGCTCGTTCAGGACATGTATACCGACGACATCCCGATTATCCTGCAGCGCCACTTCCTGCACCGGGCCCATGGGTTATATCTCTTCGAGGATTACCAAGGGGCATATGATGCGATCCTTGAATCTGAAAAATATATTGAGGCATCCCTTGCGACCATTTGTGAAAGCGATCATATCTTTTTTTATTCGCTCATACTAGCCGCATTGGCAAGGACAAACGACGAAGAAAGAAAAAAGTTCACAAAGATCGCTGCAGCGAACCAGAAAAAAATGAAACGGTGGGCCGGGTTTTATCCCCATTCCTTTCAGCATAAATATCTTCTCGTGGAGGCGGAACTGGCGTCAATTGCCGGAGATTTGAACAGGGCCGGCGATCTCTATCACCAGGCTGTTGTATCTGCGAAGGAAGCAGGATTTATCCATCACGCCGCGATCGCAGCAGAACTGTATGCGAACCACCAGATGGCAAAAGGACACATGGAATTCGCTTCAATCTGCCTGACACACGCGATGTACTGGTTCGAGCGATGGGGCGCCCCGGCAAAAGTTAAGCACATTAAGGATACATACCACGGTCTGATAGACGAAAGGGAGCCGCTGCAGCATGCAAATGAGGATACCGGAACCGTGCATACAGCGCGTAAAACATACGCCATGCAATCCATGGGCGATAAGTCTTTATTATCAACCGATGAGGCGTCAAACCGTCTCGACTTCGCAACAGCCCTCAAGGCCTCGCAGACTATATCCGGCGAGATCGTTCTCCCGAAACTCCTGGCGAAACTCCTGAAAATTGTCATTGAAAACGCCGGCGCAGAGAAGGGGTTTCTGATCTTTGAATCAAACGGCGTGCTGACGGTTGAAGCAGCCGGAAGCATCAACAATCGTCAAATCTCAGTCCTCCAGTCGCTCCCCCTCGCCGAATGCACTGATCTTTCAGCGGCGCTGGTCCAGTACGTTATGCGCACCAAGGAGAGCGCGGTTCTTAATGACGCTTCTCACGACAGGACATTCGCCTATGATCCCTACATTGCCCAGAAGAGACCGAAGTCGATCCTGTGCGCCCCTATAATTAACCAGGGAAAGGTATCCGCGGTCCTGTATCTCGAAAACAACCTCACTGTCAATGCCTTCCTCCCTGAACGGCTACAGCTGCTCTCGGTCATATCATCGCAGGCTGCCGTTTCGATCGACAACGCGCGTTTATACGCCAACCTGGAAGAAATGGTGAATGAGCGCACACACGAATTGCAGAAAGCCCGCGATGCCCTTTGGGGAGAGATGAAACTTGCGATGAAAATCCAGACAATCCTTCTCCCGAAGGACCCTGTTGTGACGGGATATGATGTGCTCGGCCACATGACTCCTGCCGCACAGGTAGGAGGGGATTATTACGATATTATAAATAAAGACGGGATTGACTGGGTCATTATCGGGGATGTGTCGGGCCACGGGGTCCTTGCGGGCCTCATCATGATGATGACGCAGACTGCTATACAGACAATTATCCTCAATAACCCGAAGGTACGTCCGACTGAGCTCCTTTCTGCAGTAAACCGTTCAATCAGTTATAATATTAAAAAACTGAATGAAGACAAATACATCACCATAACCGCCTTTTCATTTCAGCCTGACGGTAAAGTTGTTCATTCAGGTCTTCACCAGAACATACTCATTTACCGCTCCTCGACAGGTACTGTTGATACCCTGGAAACAGACGGCCTGTGGCTGGGATATGAATTCGATATGGCAAGGGGAACCGAAAATAAAACATTCGTCATGAGGCCCGATGATGTTCTGCTGTTATATACAGACGGTGTTACCGAGGCGCGGAATGATATCGGGGGCTTTTTCGGGCAGGAAAACCTCGTCGATGTTCTTCTGAAAACGGGGGCTCAGCAGCTCGCCCATATCCGCGATGAGATAATCAAGTCCCTTGCTGAATATGTAAAGAATGACGATGTCACCCTTCTCCTGATTAAAAAAAAGGGGTGAACCCCTCTCAATTCAAACCCTGCTTCATCTTTGCAAGTAACTGGATAAGGCTCCCGGCATTTATCGGCTTGGAAATAAAACCGTTCATCCCCAGGGCTTCACACCGTTCACGGATGCCACCCACCGCATGTGCAGTCATCGCAATGATGTAAATATCCCTGTTCGCCTCGCCGGCCTCACCGCGTCTGATCCTTTCAACAGCCTCGAATCCATCCATCTCAGGCATTTCAAGATCCATCAGCAC
>JBFZEZ010000073.1:0-4613 GCA_041306585.1 Spirochaetota bacterium
ATATATAATAAAATTATTGAATTTTTAAAAATATTTGATTTTCTAGTTAACGAAAAGGTTTTATTTTTTTAAAATTATAAAGATTTTGTAGTAAGTTTATGAAGTCGTCTAAAAAAAATAAGCGTCAGGGTCCGGATCTCCTCGTAAGGAGCAAAGAGACAATGATATTTATCTCATGGATAATGTTCTTTGCCATTTTTATGCTTGTATCCCTTGCCAAACCCCAGACCGGCGGGCTTCTACCAGGGTTTTATAACGCATCAATGAGTTCGGCATGGGACAGTGGTAAACTACAGGTAGCCTTTTTGCTGATGATTTGCCTGGCAATTATGAGCGTATTCGGGCTTTTCGTCAATTCCTTACGCATTCGCCGTAAAGGCGACGGGTACAGTTTCTCATTTATCGTGTTTGGTGCAATTTCACTCATTGGGATAATTTTGTATCCCATCATTTCATGAGAAAAGCCTGTAGTCGTAAAGGATACCGAATGTTCCAGTTTTCAAGGGGATGGTGATTTCCAGACGTTGACAGCAGGATCATTATTACAGAGGGGGCAAAACGCTTTCGTGTCTCCGTGGCCACACCCGTAATTCCATATATCAAAAATCCTGCATTTTTCGCACAAATGCTTGCCGCATCCGTCACATTCGATAACAGCTTTATTTTTCTCGCAGTATCCGCATATTCCTTCGTTGACAATTTTCATCGCGTTTCCTTTATATACCGCAATCAATAAAATCAATTAATGCACTTATATCCCAAAAGTCAATTTTTTTTATTATTCAGCATTAAAGGCATAAGTAACAGGTCATTTTGAGGGGGTAACAATCCATACCATGTCATTCCCGTGCAGACGGGAATCCTTAATTCGCGTCTAGCGAGAAGGATCCACGCTGTAGTTTATACTCGCGCAGGCGGGTACGGGGATGACATGTCAGAGCCCCAAAAAAAACCCCAAAAAATTTGTTGATAATTGTTCTCAACCGGTATATGTTTTATCAGGGTGGAGAAATAAGATGGCACATTACGATATTATCATAATCGGGTCCGGGCCAGCCGGGCTCGGGGCGGCATTTCACCTGGCAGAAAATTCGGATAAAACAATCCTCCTGATCGACAAGGCTAAAATCTCCTCAGGGGGGTTGCGCAACGACTGTAAGCAGAACTACACCTATCCCGTGGGTTTCCCTTCAGAACTGTGGGAAAAAAAAACCGCCGAAGACCTCCTGGTCGATGTAGCGAAATATCTCAATCCGGTGTATGAACCACAGGGGAATGTCGAAATTTACCGGAAACGCGCCGAAAAACTGGGGGTACAGCTCCTCATTATCGACCAGGCCCATGTCGGCACGGATAAGGCGGCAGACCTCATCCATGATCTCACCGACAGGCTCAGAGCAGTAAATGTCGATATAGCATTCGAAACAGAAATGCTGGAAGTCGACTACGCGAACAGTGAGATCATTATCAGCACCCCCCAGGGTCGCCACTCATACACCGATCTCATCCTCGCCCCTGGACGCGGGGGATTCAAATGGCTCCAGGAGCAGATGAGGATCATGAAGGTTGAATACAGCGACAACATCGTGGATGTGGGGATACGAATCGAGGCCCGCGAGGAAAACTATCCCATAGTAAAAGATTATTACGATCCCAAATTTCTCTTCCCCGACAAGGTGAGGACCTTCTGTACAAATTCAGGGGCCGCGTACGTTGTTCAGGAAAAATACGAAGACTATTACTCGGTCAACGGCCATTCCCTTTCCACGGAAAAAAAGCCGAATGGGCTGATAAACTTCTCGTTACTGAAGACCATATTCCTTACAGACCCCGTGGTAAGCGGACACCAGTTTGCAAACGCACTCGGGCAGATGGCGATGCAGCTTGCCGGCGGTGGCGCCATGATGCAGAGAATCGGGGACTTCAGAATGGGGAAAAGGTCAAAAAAAGAAAACTTCAACGGCGACCTGTACGATTTCAAGCCGACACTCAGGAGTGCGACACCGGGGGACATCAGCCTTGCGATGCCGTCAAAAATATTACGCGACATCTGGAAATCGATGAAGATGCTCGACACAATCGTCCCGGGAATCATGCACCCCTCCTCGATCATATATTACCCAGAAATAAAGACCTATGCGAACAGGCCGAAATTCATGGACAATTATTTCAAAGTCAGGGAGCACATATATATAATCGGCGACGGGGGAGGCACCAGCAGGGGGATCACCGCAGCATGGGCATCAGGCATACGGGCGGGTACAGGAATACTTAAATGAATGTTACTGCCGAGAGTGGTGTGTGGGCTTAAATTTAATTCATGCCAAGTTTGGAGTAGCTCATTTTTCAGGGGCAATCTTAGGCTCTGCCCACCCCCATGTCATCCCCGCGCAGGCGGGGATCCTTGATTTCGCGTCTGCGAGAATGGATTCCCGTCCACACGGGAATGACATGGATTTTCCCCGCTGAAAATGACCTGCTAAACCCGGTTTAGACGTTTAATAATTAAAAAAGTTGACAGATTTCCCCAGAAAACTATAAACAATTTCATTCGTTTTCGTTAAGGAGTTTGTCATGAACCTGCTTGAAAAAATTGAATCCGACCTTAAGGCCGCAATGAAAAGCGGTGATTCCTTTAAAACGGAAACCCTCCGTATGGTTAAATCGGACCTGATGTATGAAAAGGCAAAAACCGGCAAGGATCTTACTGACGAAAAGATGCTCGAGGTCGTTGCACGGGCGGCTAAAAAAAGAAAAGAAGCAAGTGAAGAATTTAAAAAGGGAAAGAGAAACGATCTGGAAAAAAAAGAACTCGACGAGCTCGTGATCATAGAGACCTATCTTCCCCAGCAGATGACACAGGATGAGGTTGAACAATATATCGCCGGCAGGCTGGCTGAATACGGGAGCGTCACGAAAAAAGATTTTGGACAAATCATGGGCGCGATCATGAAAGAATTAAAAGGAAAAGCCGACGGCGGGATTGTCCGCGAAATACTCCAAAAAAAACTTGAAGGCTAATACTGCCAATGACGGACACAAAAGTCCAATTCGGAACCGCCTATTATCCCGAACAGTGGGAGAGAAAAATCTGGGAGAGTGATGCGCGCCGCATGAAAGAGATGGGCCTCTCCATGGTCAGGCTCATGGAGTTCGCATGGACCATCCTCGAGCCCCGCAAGGGACGATATGATTTCTCCCTCTTCGATGAAGCAATCAGCATCCTTACCCGTCATGGAATAAAAATCGTACTCGGCACCCCAACCGCGACCCCGCCGGTATGGCTATATAAAAAGGACCCCGGTATTCGCCAGATTTTCCCCGATGGCACCATCCGCGACTTCGGTGCGCGCAGGGAATGCTGCTTCAATTCACAAACCTATTTCAGGGCTTCCATGTCCATAGTTGGCGAGATAGCCCGCCATTACGGTAAAAATCAGGATGTAATCGGTTGGCAGATCGACAATGAAATCGGCCATGAGGGGTCCGACCGGTGCGTATGCGGCAATTGCGAAAAGGCTTGGCACATCTGGCTCCAAAAAAAATACCGGTCAATTTCGGAATTAAACCGGATATGGGGAACGGTCTTCTGGAGCACCACCTACTCATCGTTTGACGAAATCCCGGCGCCCCGCATCCAGGTCGCAGCATCTCATAACCCGGGGCTCCTTCTCGATTACGGCCGTTTCATGTCTGATTCCGCAGTGCAGTTCGCGCACGAGCAGACGGCAATCATCAGGAAGCACGCGCGTCCCGGGTCGTGGATCACCCACAACCTCTATTTCCCGGCCATCACAAACCTCATCGACATGGAAAAACTCCATGCCCCGATGGACATGGTCAGCTACGACAACTACCCGGTGTGGGGGGAAATGAACGAACCCCTTCCCTACATGTTTGTAAGCGAGTGTCTGTCGCACATACGGGGGCTCAAGCACAACAAAAAATTCACGATCATGGAACAATTTTCAAACTTCCAGGGACACCAGTGTCTCGGTTATCTCCCCCCTGAAAAACAGGTGGCGCTGTGGACCAATCAATCTATTGCACACGGGGCCGACAAAATATTCTATTTCAGCTGGCGCACACCCCCGTTCGGTCAGGAACAGCTCTGCTACGGCATACTCAACCCTGATAATGAAACGACCGAACGACACCAGACATTGTCGCATAACATGAAAAAGCATAAAAATGATTTCGACCGCATTGCTGCAAGCCAGATCGAACCGCAGGCGTGCCTGGTTTACGACAAAGACAGCATCAGGCTTGTGCTCGACCAGTATATTTCAAAAGCCCTCTATCTGTCCCCGGCAAAATGGATACAGGCTGGTCCCGAAGTCGAGCTCTTAAAATATTATTCGCCTTTCCTGATATTCGGAACCAACACAGACGTGAAGACCCCCTCATCAATCGACCTCGATGCATACAAGGTGATTTCCCTTCCCCTCTACCAGATGGCAGATCCGGTCTTTGTCGGAAAGCTATCGGCGTGGGTGAGCAATGGCGGCAGGTTGATCCTCGGCTGGCATGCCGGCTCGCGCACTATGGACAATCACGCATCCCCCTCGCCCCTCCCCGGCCTATTCAGCGAGATGGCGGGGATAAACGTGCTG
>JBFZEZ010000074.1:0-4252 GCA_041306585.1 Spirochaetota bacterium
CGCGTTAATGCGTCAACGCGTTAATGCGTCAACGCGTTAATGCGTCAACGCGTTAATGCGTCAATGCCTTAAATGGGTGCTAATTTAACTTGACTATGATGTTAATATTTATTAATATATAATTAACCATAAAAAATACCGATTATTTAACTGGAGTGTCTATCTCTACTTTGATAATCGCGGGGTAGCAATGTTGCAGGTAAAAAAATCTCAACTCACCGGAAGGCAGAAGGCGGCGATTTTTCTTGTTTCCCTCGGTTCGGATGTTTCGTCTGAAATCTTCAAGCATCTTCGTGAAGACGAGATCGAGCAACTGACTTTTGAAATTGCCCGTCTTGACAGGATAGAGCCTGAAGACAGGGACAGGGTCCTTCAGGAGTTCCAGGAAATGATGATGGCCCAGGAGTTTATCTCCAACGGGGGCATCGATTACGCTCGTGACGTTCTGGAACGGGCCCTCGGTACGCAGAAGGCCATCGACATAGTGAACCGTCTCACATCCTCCCTCCAGGTTCGCCCTTTTGACTTTATCCGGCGGACCGACCCGAGCCATCTTTTGAATTTTATCCAGGGGGAACACCCGCAGACCATTGCCCTTATACTTGCTTATCTCGACCCGCAGAAAGCGGCAATGATACTTTCGGGGCTTTCACACCAGATCCAGGCTGATGTAGCCAAGCGGATCGCCCAGATGGACAGGACCTCGCCTGACGTACTGCGCGAGGTTGAACGGGTTCTCGAACGCAAACTGTCAACCCTTGCAAGCGAAGATTTTACATCTGCAGGGGGTATCGATTCCATAGTGGAAGTCCTCAATAACGTCGACCGCGGTACTGAAAAGATCATCATCGAGGCGCTCGAAGAGGAAGACCCGGAACTCGCAGAAGAGATCAAGAAACGAATGTTCGTGTTCGAGGATATCGTCCTGCTGGACGACCGCTCGATTCAGAAGGTACTTCGCGAAGTCGACACCCAGGACCTGGCAAAGGCCCTCAAGGGCGTCGATGCCGAGGTACAGGAGAAGATTTTCAGGAACATGTCGAAACGTGCCTCTTCTTTGCTGCGTGAGGACATGGACTTCATGGGTCCGATTCGTCTCCGTGACGTTGAGGAATCTCAGCAGAAGATTGTAAATATAATTCGAAAACTGGAAGAAGCCGGCGACATTATCGTTGCCCGCGCCGGAGAGGAGGAATTAGTTGTCTAAACTTGTTTTTAAACCGAATGAAATTCGCGTTAATAATATTGTAAAGCAGATCGAGCTTCCGCACAAGTATCAGAAAAACCTTATTGATGCCGAGGAATTCAAGGAATTCGAGACGGACGATACAGGTAAGCCGATTGACGTATATCACGGACCGTCCATCGAGGAGATGGAGGCCGAACTTGAGCGCTACCGGCGCGAGACAGAGGAAGAGGTCCGCGAAAAGCTGGAACGCGCGCAAGAAGAGGCAAAACACATTGTCGAGCAGGGGAAAACGTCCGCATTTACTGAATTGCAGCAGACACGTGAACAGGTCAAGATCGAGATGGAACGCCTGCGGGGTGAGTCCGAGCAGGAGATCGAGCGCGGCAAATTCGAAGCTGAAAAAATGATTAAGGAAGCCGAGCTCAAGGTTTCTGAGATCGAGCATGAGGCGTATAAAAAAGGATACGAAGCAGGGCGTGAAGAGGGATACAAGGAAGGCCAGGCTGAAGTTCTTCGTCTTATTGACCGTCTCGGGACCATCGTGTCAACAGCGGTAGATATCAGGGACGATATTATCCGTTCATCTGAAAAGATGATGACTGAAATGATCCTTATGATTGCCCGCAAGGTCATTAAAGATGAAATCGTCGAGCGGCGTGAAGTCGTCATAAACAATATCAAGGAAGCCATCAGGCGCGTCAAGGACCGTGACCGTGTGGATATACGCGTCAATTTCGCAGACCTCGACATGACCACTGCGCACAAAGACGAACTTATCAAAATGATGGAATCACTAAAGAAAGTAAATATTTACGAAGACTCACGCGTTGAGCGCGGGGGCTGTATAATTGAAACAGACGTCGGCGCGATCGACGCGCGTATCTCTACCCAACTCGATGCGATGGAGGAAGCCATCCGCAACGTTACGGCAGTATAGGTTTAACATATGATACGAATTCTCCCTCATGATAAGGTTGACGTACTTTCCAAGTACCTTCAGGTGCTCGAGGAGACTGAAGTCGTCAAAATGATCGGCAGGGTTGACCGCATTGTGGGCCTCACCATAGAATCGATAGGACCCGCTGTAACATTTGGTGAAATCTGTAAAATAAAGCTCGCTAAAAATGAGTACCTGTTTGCAGAGGTTGTCGGGTTCCACAAGAACCGGGTTATTCTCATGCCTATCGGTGAGATGAAGGGTGTTGTTCCCGGTGCAGAGGTTTTTGCCGGTGGGACTTCACTCATGGTGCCGGTTGGTGATGAATTGCTCGGCAGGGTCATCTCGGGGATGGGAAGACCGATCGACGGAAAGGGGGAGATTTTTACAAAGAACAAGTATCCGGTTGAGGGGAAACCGCGGAACCCCCTCCAGCGGGAAGTTATATCCAAGCCGCTTTCAGTCGGGATCCGTTCAATAGATGGTCTTAATACTATTGGCCGAGGTCAGCGTATCGGAATTTTCTCCGGTTCAGGGGTCGGTAAGTCGACAGTGATCGGTATGATCGCCCGATATACCGACGCTGATGTGAACGTGATCGCGCTGATCGGTGAGCGCGGCCGCGAGGTGCGTGATTTCATCGATAAGGAACTGGGCCCTGAGGGGCTCAAACGATCGGTTGTCATTGTTGCAACATCTGACCAACCGCCGATGATGCGTTTGAGAGGGGCGTTTCTGGCCCACGCCGTAGCTGAATATTTCAGGGACCAGGGGAAAGATGTAAACCTCCTGATGGATTCAGTGACACGGTTTGCCATGGCGCAGCGTGAGGTGGGGCTTTCGGCCGGAGAACCATCCGCAACGAGAGGTTATCCGCCTTCGGTATTTTCACTTCTTCCGCGCCTGCTGGAACGCGCCGGTACCAGTGAGACCGGCGGAAGCATTACCGGGTTTTACGCTGTTCTTGTTGAAGGGGATGATATGAATGAACCCATCTCCGACGCAGTGCGCGGTATACTCGACGGGCATATCGTGCTTGACCGGAAACTCGCCCATAAAGGGCATTACCCGGCAATCGATATCCTGAGCTCAATATCACGTTGTATGAAAGATGTTGTAACTCCTCAACACAGAGAGGCTGCTGCCAAATTCAGGGAGCTTATGGCCGCGTACCGCGACGCCGAAGACCTCATCAACCTCGGGGCCTATGCCAGGGGATCGAATCCGACGATTGACAGGGCGATTGCGATGAACAATGAAATAAACGCATTTCTTAAACAGGGCATTTTTGAGAAGGAGACGTTTGCATCGATAACAGCAAAATTGCTGAATATGTTTTCCGATAAGTCGCGGCTGCGTGCGGGGGTACCGGCAGCAGCCCCGCCTCCAGCGTTTGTAAAGATTTTACGGGCATAGTAGAAACGCAGGTTTTTGCGTTTTTATAATATTAACTGAAATTATTATATGAAAAAATTCGCTTTTAAACTCCAACGCCTTCTTGATATCCGTGAGGCCCGCGAGAGAGAGGTTAAGAACGAACTCGCGCGTGTTGTCGGAATACAGAATCAGGAGCGTGCAAAGCAGGAGGACCTGCGGAGGGGCCTGGATGAAAACAAGCAGAAATTTCATTCAAAAACGTTGAATGGGTCATACACGACGCATGATTTTCAGGTGTACGGGAATTTTGTAAACGTCTCTATCATCGGCATTGACGGGGCAGAAAGACGGATAAAAAGTCTGGAGCCCGAGGTCCTTCGAATACGCGAGAAACTGGTTCAGGTATCGAAGGAGCGGAAGATCGTTGAAAAACTAAAAGAGCGGAAACTTGCTGAATATAATGAATTATTGAACCAGGAAATCGCCAAAGAAAATGACGATATAAACCAGAAAATATTCCTAAGACGAATGAATCTTGAAAACCAGACCGGTACAGCTTCATGATTTTATCCCATCCCCATTTTTATGAGGATGAGGTAAGAGTAAGAGAGAAAAAAAGAAGATTTACAAAAATATTTTTAAAAAAAGGAAATAATTCATGCTTGACGATATGTTTTCAATCATGCAAAGAATAAACGAGATCAAATCACGATTTGGTCTAAAGAGACATAATCCTGTGCGTGAAACCC
>JBFZEZ010000075.1:0-3758 GCA_041306585.1 Spirochaetota bacterium
GTTGTTGCCGACCACCCCCGGAAGGGGTTAAAATCGATATAAAGCAGATGTATTCGATAACCCCCTCCGGGGGTGGCGTAAAAAAAATATTGTAATGAATTTTATTTAAAACGCCGGGGGCAAAGGATCAAATGTAGTGAGGTACGATGGAAAATATTTCCCCCTGATTTGTGGGCAGTTATTATAAAAAAAATTAACAAAGTTAAGTTATTCTTGACCGTTCTTTCAAAGACTGTTTATTTGTAAAATGCATTTGGTTTTTCTTGTATTACTTGTTTGCACGTCCCCATAAAAGAATATTTCAGGAGTTGAGCTATGAAAAAGTTCGTATGCCCATGGTGGATCGGTTTTTTCCTCATAAATCCCCTGCGTAAACGCAAGCAGGACCCGTTTGAAATTCTGAAGCCCTTTATTAAAAAAGGGATGAGCATCCTTGATATCGGTCCGGGCATGGGTTATTTCAGCATCCCCATGGCTGAGATGACCGGCAAAGGGGGGAGGGTAATTTGTGTTGACATGCAGGAAAAGATGCTTGAACATCTTCGTAAACGTGCTGAAAAGGCGGGGGTCTCACATACGATACAGACCCGGACCTGCTCCCAGGATTCGCTCGAGCTGGAGAAACTGAAAGGGCAGGTTGACTTTGTACTCCTTTTTGCCATGGTCCATGAAGTCCCTGACCCTGAAAGATTTTTTAATCAGCTGAAGGGTGCAGTTAAAAAAGGCGGAAAGGTACTTTTTGCGGAACCGCGCGGGCATGTTACGAGGGAGCGTTTCGAGAAATCATTGTCGATTGCACAGTCATGCGGTTTTACATTACTTAAAGAAATCGATATATGGAAGAGCCATGCAGCAGTGCTGGTGAAAAAGTAGCGGGAAGCCGTGCTGTGATATGCCGGTATGTTTGAATCATCATGAATAATCATCCGATTGGTATTTTCGATTCCGGTGTCGGCGGGCTGACGGTGTGGCAGGAACTCATCAGGGTCCTTCCAGGCGAGAGCTTTTATTATTTCGCTGACAGCGCTTTTTGTCCGTATGGATCAAAGCCCCAACAGGAGATCATAGACCGGTCGCGTTCTATCGTCGATTTCCTGCTATCCAAGCAGTGCAAACTCATCGTTGTCGCATGCAACTCCGCAAGCGCAGCTGCGATAGATTTTCTTCGTGAGCACTACACCGTCCCCTTTGTGGCCATGGAGCCCGCGGTCAAGCAGGCGGCGCAGAACACTGTAACCGGGCATATTGGGATCCTGGCCACAGAACTTACGTTTAACGGGCGCTTATATAGCGAAACGAGTAAAAAATTCGCCAATGGTCTTGACGTATTTGTGCAGGTCGGTCATGGCCTGGTCGAGCTGATCGAATCAGGAGAGATGGACACTCTCCGCACTGAACAGCTGGTGAGGGAATATATTGAACCAATGATCGCCCGGAATGTCGATCAGATTGTCCTCGGATGCACTCATTATCCCTTCCTGATCGATATGATCCGAACGTTTCTGCCGGAACACATAACATTGATTAATCCGGCATTTGCTGTCGCCCGTCAGGTGAAAAACATCCTTGAACAAAATGCACTGGCATCCGCTATGGAAAGCGGGCCGTCTTATCAATTTTATACCAGCGGCGATCCTTCCACCCTGCGGCGTTTTCTTGATTCTATCATCACGTCCCCCTATACTATTTTTGCAAATAGTTAAAGTTATGAATACATATCTTTCTATCATAGTGTAGCCCCTCGTTTCGAACCGCCAGTGGAATATCTTGTCTATAATGCCGACAGGGAGGGAGAACTGAACATTTCTATCGTATTTGATCAGCCTTTGCCTATTGTTATCGATGTTTTGAGAAAGTATTCTCATTATAGAGATGTCCTAAAAAATCTTCCAGATCTTGACATTTTATAATTTCCCTTATATACTGCTAATGCCCTCACCGTTGATGACGTTCATATTCGTAAAAATACTACGAGGAGTTATAGCCAATGTTTGATATTGCGGGTGGTTATTTTTTTATTGAGAAAATCAGCGAATCAAAATACACGACACAGTATCGGGTACGCAGGGAAGGTGATGCGCGGACATATATCGGACGGTCTCTTGCTTCGTCGTACGCGTCACCATCAGATATTGCCCTTTTTAAACATGCATTTGAGAAGGTAAAGTCACATAGCTTCATGGGGGCCGCGACACTCTATGATCTTATAGAATATAATAATAATTATGTGATTGTGGAAGAGGATTTTTCCGGTGTCACACTGAAGGAGTTTATACGGTCTTCACGCACTCAAAAAAAAATTGATATCTCTTCTGCCCTCAGCATTGGTATAGCCCTGGCCGACGTCCTTTCCGATTTTCACGGCAAGGGGATCATTCATATGGCATTGCGGCCGGATAATATTATCTATAATGAGAAAACGGGGGACCTCAGGATATGCGGCTTCGGATTTGAAAACATTCTCACCAAAGAGGGACGGAATCTTTATTATCCTGGTTACATCGACAATGTGCTCCCTTACGTGTCACCGGAACAAACCGGAAGAATGAACAGGACCATTGATTACCGGACAGACCTCTATTCATTAGGGGTGATTTTATATCAGCTGATCAGCGGTGAAGTCCCGTTTCGTTCTATGGATCCGCTTGAATTGATTCATGGTCATATCGCCCGTGAACCTCTCAATTTGATAAACTGTGTACCCGGCATACCCCAGGCGTTGTCGAAAATTGTCATGAAGCTGCTTGCAAAAAATGCAGAGGACCGTTATCAGAGCGGGTTTGGGGTGAAGATCGACCTGTCCCGCTGCATGAGGGAATTAGCTGAGCATGGTTCTGTGGATGATTTTAATATAGGCATCCAGGACAATTCAGGGAGGTTCCAAATACCGGAGAAACTCTACGGCAGAAAGGAGGAGATCGATCGGATTTTGTCGGCATTTGAAAAGCTTGACCATGGCATGAGCAGTCTCGTGGTTGTTGCCGGGGAACCGGGGATTGGTAAGACGGCTTTGATAAATGAAATACATAAACCGGTTGTTGAACGGCGGGGGTATTTTGTTTCAGGCAAATATGAGCAATACCTGAAGGACAGGCCGTACAGCGCCATAATTCTCGCATTCAGCAGGTTGATCAGACAGGTTCTCTCCGAGGGAGATGACCGTATTGATATATGGCGCAACATGCTTCTTGCAGCCCTTGGTTCAAACGGCAGGGTCATTTCTACAGTAATTCCTGATCTCGATATGATCATTGGGGAACAGCCTAATCTTCCTGACGTTGGTGCAGCTGAACAGCACAACAGATTTAATATGACATTTTTGCGGTTCATCCGGGTGTTTGCAAATAATGACCACCCTCTGGTCCTTTTTTTTGATGATCTTCAATGGGCAGACTTCGCAAGCGTGCAGCTGATCAGGACAATGTTGTCTGACCCTGAATTAAAGAATATTCTTCTTGTATGTACTTACCGTGAGTCGGATCTCCTTTCTGCTCATTTTTTCAAAATGATGATGCAGGATCTGGACAGCTCTTATTTCAGTATTTACAACATAAGCCTGGCAAATCTATTGCAAAGAGACGTTTCTGAAATGGTCATTGATACTTTTCGTTGCGACGAACAAAAGGCGAATGAATTAACGGAGAAGATTTTTGAAAAAACTGCCGGGAACCCGTTTTTTGTCCGTGAATTCCTTAAAAATCTTTTTCAGGAAAAAATCATTCAATTCAGTTTTGACAAGGGGTGGCAGTGGGATATCG
>JBFZEZ010000076.1:0-5135 GCA_041306585.1 Spirochaetota bacterium
GATCAGCGTATAACGGGTAAGTATAAGTCAACGGTAAAATCGGGGGGGTGGGGTTCCGATTTCATGAGAACGGCATTTGGGCCGTTGTTTAATTTTGTCTTTAAAGATACATACACCCTGACATTCCTGACCGAATTCAGGACCGAACGACAATATACCGATGATACGATGGGTATACGGTACTTTGGGCACAGGGAAATCAACAAAAGCGATTCCAGTTATGTTTATTTTTACAGGCTAGCCCTTATAATTCAGTGTAAATTCTAAAGGTGTGATATGCTAAAATCCATTGCAAAGATCATTTTGATATTTTTCGCTGGCGTAATAGTCGTAATAATTGCAAAGGGCTATCAGGGAAGCGTCAAATATCTTCCGAAAGACATCATATGGGAATTGCTTGATATTCAGGAATTGTATGATGTGCATGTACGCCTTCCATTTAAAAAGCTTCACTCAAGCACAGATGAGAAAGTCGCCGATATTTCCATTGAAAAAAACGTTCACAGTGCAATGCGCGACGGTACCATTTTACGGGCAAACGTGTTTCGTCCCCGGGGAAAGGGGAAATTCCCGGCCATCATGGTCAGGGTTCCATACGGAAAAGATGGATCATACATCTACATGCCTGCGGTTGGTAAACATTTCGCTCACAGGGGATACGCTGTTATAACGCAGGATGTGCGGGGAAAATGGGCGTCTGACGGGAAGTTCGAGCCGATGATGAATGAAATCAACGACGGGTATGATACGATAGAATGGATCATCCGGCAGCCGTGGTCAGACGGCACTGTGGGTACATTCGGAGAATCGTATTACAGTTTCACAGCAATGGCTGCAGCTGCAAGCATGCACCCTGCGCTCAAGTCCTATTCGCCCAGCACCATGGACCCCGATCCATTCAGGGCTACTTTCAGGGGAGGCGCATTCCAGATGCAGGCAATGGGGTACTGGTGTATTTACATGGATTGTAAGACCGAACAGAACCAGCTGCGCATCAATCCATGGCACCTCCCACTCATTTCATTAGCCGATACTTGTGATATCTCAAGTCGCTTTTATACCTTCCTGATATAAAACCCGACACGCAATGACACGTCCGAAGCGTTTAACCTGAATCAAAAATTGAACCGAGTGCAGATTCCCGCCCTTCATTTCGCCGGGTGGTATGACAACTTTCTCGGGGCCTCAATCAGCAACTGGCAGGAAAGGCATACGCGTTACCCTGACCGCAATTTTCTCATCATAGGCCCATGGGACCATGAATACTCAAGCCGCGAGAACGGACGCATCGGCAAAATAGTTATCGGGTATGATGCAAAAAATACATACTATGATGAGCTGGAGGCATTTTTTGATCGTTATCTGAAAGGAGAAACCCGGGCCTTTCAAAACCGGCCCGCTGTTAAAATTTTTGTTATGGGGGACAATGTATGGCGAGATGAAAACGAGTGGCCGCTTGCCAGGACCCACTATGTTAAATATTATCTGAACAGCGGCGGGCATGCGAATACCGCGAAAGGGGATGGATATCTTTCAACCGGCATCCCGGAAACACAGGGGACTGATCATTATATCTATGATCCCAAAAATCCGGTGCAGCTCGCGACCGAGCAGACCCAGTGGGACATACAAAAGCAGATGACCACCAGAGAAAGTGTCCAAAAGAGGCCCGATCTCCTTGTTTACACAGGTGAACCGTTGACTGCCGACATGGAGGTAACCGGGCCGATCATCATGACCCTGTTTGCTTCCACCTCTGCAAAAGATACGGATTTCAATGCGACCCTGGTTGATGTATACCCCGACGGTCACACACAGTTAATCCAGGACGGGATCATCCGAATGCGCTACCTGAATTCTGATACGCGGGAGGAGTTGCTCGTCCCGGGACAGATATATGCCATTACGATCGATATGTGGGCAACAAGCAATGTCTTCAAAAAAGGGCACCGCATTCAGGTAGAGGTATCGAGCAGCAACTTTGATAAATTTGACCGCAATCTGAATACCGGTGAGACCTTCGGGCGATCAACGGCCATGATTTCCGCAAAACAGACGATATATCACAGTAAGGCATACCCATCACATATAACCCTTCCTGTTATCCCGCGATAGCGATGTGAACCGGATTTTCATTGGACTCTGCCGGGGCCTTGCGGGAATATTGAGAGAGGATTTGAAAAACTATAGAGAAAAAACTTTTATAGATTAATTTTTCCCTTTTACAATTACATCATCCAGAAACTTTGCTTTGCTCTGATTTTCCTTCGATATTTTTATTAAGGTTTGCCCGGAAATGATAAGGTTTTTATCGTATGTTTTGCAGAGTCCTTCCAGCCATGACGCAATATTTACCTCCCCTGGTCCATGGCTGTTATCGGAACCACTTTATAATCTTTTGGCAATTACCAGGGTGACATCATCATCGAGCTGGTAATCCACCAGAGACTCAATTATTTTATTTTGAACCGCATCAGGCGGTTCCTTCCCATTCTCCTGTAAGATGTCTGAAAGTTTTTTTTCTCCAAACATATCGCAGTCCATTGAACGGTGGTCTTTTATGCATCCTTTTTTCCATGCTTCGGTAACCCCATCGGTAAAAAGCAAAAACATATCACCCCTCTGCATTTCAAAGTAATTATCATCAAAAATTCCGGGGAAATCCTCAAGCATTCCGACCCACATCCCTGTAGTTTCAATCGAAACCACTTTATTTTCTGTTGAGCGATACACCAGGATGTTCTGGTGCAGGCCGGAATAATAGAATCTCCCGTTGTCATAAGCCGCTATGACAGTAATGGTCATATACTTGCTTTCATTCATCCGTTTAATATTGCTTGAGATTATTGCATTAATTGCATTGAGCACGTTCGATGGAGGAATACCGGGGTTCCCATTGATGACCACCTGTATAGATGTCTGTACCATCATCATTATGATCCCTGCCGGGACCCCGTGTCCTGAGACATCGCCAATGACTATCCAGTTTTTACCCGCAACAGTGATCACATCATAGTAGTCCCCTCCCACTTCATCCGCAGGCTGCATGTAGCATGAAATCTCAAACCCTGGAAGCTCGGGTTCTTTCGGCAGAAGCACAGTCTGGATCTTTTTAGCGATCTGCATCTCGCCCCAGAGGGCATCCCGGGCATCGACCAAGGCATCGTTTGTTGCCTCCAATTCAGAAAATGCCGCTGATAATTCCTGAGTGCGTTCTGTAACCTTACCCTCAAGAGATTGGTTTAAATCATAGAGTTCATCTTTAATCCTGCTTACGGTCTCATGAAGAACCACAAATCTTTGTGCAAGCGAATAGGCCATGCAGATTATTAATGCAAAAAAAGCGTATTCTATAGTATATATAAACTCATCGGTTGCGAACAAGTCTAATGTACCAGAAATAAAAAATAACGTAAACCCAATGATTATCGGAACGATCTCTTTTCTTCGCGTCTTTATATAATCGTGGACCAATAATACAAGTCCATAAATCATGAAAATTGGCAAAAAATAGACGGATGTTGCAAGAATTATTCCATACTTAGTATCATAATACGTCAAAGGTATATTGAAAATAATTTTTTTAACAAGATAAGATTTTGACGAACTGAAAGTGAGTCCACTATCAACAAATGCGCATACTATAAAAAATAAAAGAATACTGTACATCACAGTATGTATAACTTTTCTATGTTTGTTGATGAATTCAAAAATAAAAGCTGATGTAAAAATTCCCATCAATTGACCCAGAGCATATTGTAATCGAATATAAATCATATTTTCTTCTATCGATTGGGCGCCATAAAAAAAGGGGTTTAAAGCTATGTAAATAGCTACCGTTAATGAAAGTAATGAAAAGTAAAGGTTTGTTTTTTCAGACCTTCTTCTGAGGAACAACCAGAGATGATAAAAAGACACATAAAAGCAGATACTGCTGGTGATTATTGACGAGTATGTTAAATATTTCATATAACATTCCAGTATGGTTTAAAATCGTTAAAGAATTAAATCGACATCCTGGAAATTATTACCTGTATTTATTGATTATGCAAGAAAAAAATTATGTTTCTTTGTTTATATTCCTGATAGGTGATTTCCAGGGGGTATGTATTGTTCATCCCCGCCCCTGGCCCCCTGACAGGTATAGCGGGCTCTGACCCTCATTTTGTAACAGGTCATTTTTCGCGGTTTTCGAGCAGATCCAAAAACATTGTTTGAATTGTCGATAAAAAAGTATACTGCAATCAGTCCAAGGGGGTTTCACAATTAAAAAAGCGGCGCCATATAAAAACTCCCGGTCACTAACGGCCGGGAGTAATGCTTTTTTCAATTGAAAGATGTATAACCGGATCAAGTCCCGGAAACAGAGGTATTGTAGACAATCCTTACCTGATCTCCGGCTTCATAACTGGGACCGGTAAATGTTATAGAATTGTTACGCGAGTTAAATCTCCAGTTCCCGATTTGCTCAACATCATTAATATAGAGATGAAACCCATAGGAAAGAGCATCTTCTTTGAGAAAAAATGTACCGTTAACATTCCGGATAATATTTTTCGATATCTCGTCAAACAGACCGCTCCAGTCACTGTAGGGTGTAACTATATCGCATTGCACACCACCTGTATTCGCGATCCCCACCTTGTAATTTTCGCCGATGCCATAAATACGTTTTGGAATTGCCAGCAGGTCTTCCTCTTTTAACCCGATAATTCCATGGAGAATAAAATCACCACTGCCTAATGTAGTCATTTCAGTTTTAAAAGTAGGATATGTCATTGAAGCATTATCATCGGTAATTACTATTATATTGAGAAGAGAATTGACCCGGAAATGACTTTTAATATTCGCGACCCAGTTATTTTTAATCTTGGTATAGGAATCGGTTGAATTAATTACTATATTGAAATGCTCATTGCGGATATCTGCCGTGAGTTCACTAATAAGCTCTGCGGGTATTGGGCAAGTTGATGTTATTGTTGAATCAGCAGCCATAAGAAGAAACTGGTAATCGATTTCATCCAATGGTGAAAGTAAATTGTCGCCTAAAAATGCTCTCACTTTTTCAATTTCATCATCCATGCTGCCTGATGTGTCGATAACCAAAAGGATGTCGGTTGGTACGACAGTTCCAT
>JBFZEZ010000077.1:0-4874 GCA_041306585.1 Spirochaetota bacterium
TACGGGGTTATGAGTGTCGGCGGCGAAATCGCCTACTGTCCTGATCCGAAAAAATTCATCGAAATCATGGCAGTCCTGCGCCCCCAGTACATGACCAGCGTTCCGCGCTTATGGGAAAAAGTATACGGTACAATATACGAGGGATTAAAAAAAGCATCACCGGTCAAGAGGGGGCTCTTTAACTGGTCGGTGGGGGTCGGCCGTACTGTGTACCGGAAGAGAAAGGCAGGTAAAAAAATTGGAGGACTACTCAAGGCCCAGCATTCGCTCGCCAGAAAACTGGTGATCGACAAAGTAGTCCATACCCTGGGCTGCGAGAAAAACATGGTCTATCATGTGGGGGGCGCGGCGTTTGCCTCGGAAATCAACGAGTTCTTTCAGGCCCTCGGGATCAACGTAATACAGGGCTTCGGGCTCACGGAATTTTTCCCGGTTGCTGTCGGCTTCAATGATCACGGCAAAATCGGGGCCTGCGGTCCCATTACACCCATGGTTGATGTGCGCATCTTCGATGAGGGAGAAATTCAGTTAAAGGGACAGATGTGCATGAAGGGCTATTACAAAAAGAAAAAAGAAACCGACGCCGTTTTTACAAAAGACGGATGGTTTAAAACCGGCGACGTGGGGATGGTCATTGGCGATGAATATAAATACATAGTCATCACCGACAGGATCAAGGACCTGCTCATCACAGCCGGCGGGAAAAATATCTCACCCCAGCAGATTGAGATCCTCCTCGGGGACGACATATTCATCGAACAGGCGGTCGCAATCGGGGATGGTAAAAAATTCATTTCCGCCCTGATTGTCCCCTCCTTTGCGCAGCTGGAGCCGTATGCGAAAAAAAACGGGATCCCGTTTAATTCAAGGGAAGATTTGGCGTCGGACCTGCGCATCATTCAGTTCTATGAAGAACGGGTCGCTGAAAGAACAAAGACCCTGGGGCAGGTCGAACAGATCAAAAAGATCACCCTCCTCACAAAGGACCTTACGCAGGAGACCGGGGAGCTCACACCGACCCTGAAAATCAAACGAAAGTTTGTAAGTGAAAAGTATAAAGCCGTGATTGACAGGATGTATGAGGAATAACACTTCAATGGCAATCACAGCATCCGGCACAACAAAAACCGGGGGAATCGTCCCGGTTCCGACCTGGTCGACGAAGGGTATCTCGACAAAAGACTGCCGGTGCCGGATCGGCTGATACATAAACAATACGTTATTCAAATTATTTTGAGCAGAGGACTGTCGGAGTCTTCCAAGTCTTTGTGGGTTACGCAGTCCAAAATAATTTGAATAACGTCTCACTCGCGATTTTTAATTTTTTGTGGATAATGATCTTATTCCAAAAAGGCCCGGGAATCACTCGCGCAATATATTGACAAATAAAAAACTTTTTGACGCTGCGGATTTTATCGCTGAACTTACACAGCATATCCCCCCTCTGCGAATGCGTCTGGTCCGTTATTACGGATTATATTCATCGAGGAGCCGGTGGAACATGCGCGTCATCCTGGGCGCGGCTCATCGCAAAGATTTATGAACTAAACCCTCCTGTGTGTCCCCGAGAATACTCAAGCATCTGGTTAAAACAGGGAAGGCGCCGCCGGGTGTTGATAAGAGTATGTTTGAATAATAATAACTCCGGTGATTTTTTTAAGCGGTATATTCCGCAGGGTCACGATACTTGCATCATAAAAATTTATTTCTAACAAATTTTTCTATGACAGATCCGTTTATATCTTTTACTGTCATTTCAAGTTTGTCGTTAGATGAAGTCAGAATGCAATAGTGCTGTTTTGATACAATATAATCCGTCCATGAATTTTTTGTGAATGAATATAGTGGAGCTCCACCACCTCCAGTAACAACATATGTTGTGCCTTTTACATCTGCAGGGACATTCATTCCTGAATATACAGCCTTGCCACCATACATGACTGCGGTACGCTCATAAATATGATCATGACCTGCAAAGGACATTGTTACATTGTATTTATCACAAACTGCTTCGATGCCGGAATTTCCGCTCGCGCCATGTTCACCAGAACTATAAATAGGGACATGATGAAAAATAATTCGAAAAGCTGCGCTCTTTGCTTCGGTCGTATTAAGCTGGCTCGTTAAATATGAGGCTGAAGGAAACTCCCCTAAACAAACAAAGAAAACATTTCCTGTTGAAAAGGAATAACTTGTACTGTTATTCTTAACAATGCTTGGAGAAAAATTTACTACACTGGTCGAAACTTCATGATTACCTTTTGCAATCAGGATCTTATTGCTTTTTAATAAATTATTTAGGTTTGGCAATGAAGTAAAATGGCTTTTCCAGATTGCGGAAGAATAACCATCCCACAAATCTCCGCTATGAAGAATTAATGCTGGATTTTCTAAATTTAGGTGGTTGCAAATAGTCTTATGAACTGAAGCCGAGGTTCTGGTATCCCCATATACTGCAAATTTCAAACTGGTGGTATTACACTCATCGCCAATACAATCATAACCCTGGTCAATATTTCCATTGATTTCTACACAATTTTTAAATAAAAATATAGCTATTAGAATAAAACTAATTGAAAGTATTCTAAATAATTTTTTGTAATCCATAGTCCACTCCATTAAATAAGTGAGAGATAATAATAAATATAATCAAGTTTTAGAAAAAATCAAATCCAAATTCAAAAAGAAACAGCAATTCCAGCCGTTTCTTTTTCACTACTTCGTATATCTACAAAATCACCATCAACCCTGGAGCTTTTCCTCGGCTTGGATTCAAGTAGTAAGTTATTTCGGTTGATCCCACCCCAAAATTTTGTAACATGGGATAGTTTAGTTTTAACCGATAAAATAATATACTAATAGAGAGTAAAATATAGAATTTTGATTGTCATATAGTTCTCAATGGATCACGACTGGCACCCCATTACCGGAAAAGCCCGATCACATTAATATTTTTCTTGCACATGAGGACCTCTCCGATACTGTATTCAGAAAATTGCCATTAATCGGTCTCCCCGGAGGATAACATATGGATCATTCTGCTGACTACTGGATACAAAACCTCAATCTGCTCCCTCATCCCGAGGGGGGGTACTACCGTGAGGTATACCGTTCGTCCGAACATATACCGCATAATGCCCTTCCTGAACGTTATTCGGGAGACCGGAATTTCGCGACCTCGATTTATTTTCTCCTTGAGAGCGGTCTCCCTTCACGGCTCCACCGGCTGAAATCGGACGAGCTCTGGTTCTTTCATGATGGGAGTCCCCTTGAGGTCGTGATGATCGATGGAGCCGGCAGTATGACGCGGCATCGTCTCGGTACACACCTGGAGAAGGGTGAGGTCCCTCAGGTGGTCATGCCGGGAGGTGCATATTTCGGGGCACGGGTCTGTGCAGAGAAATCATTCACCCTGGTCAGTTGCGTTGTTGCCCCGGGCTTTGACTTCAGGGATTTTGAAATGCCCGGGAAGGAGGGGCTTGTTGGGCTTTTTCCAGCCCACAGGGATATTATTTTAGAATTTTAACGGGAACAGGCAACTCGACAGATAAAAAAGGAGGATATGAGAATGAGGATTAGAAATTTATTTTTTGCTTTTAGTTTAATTCTGCTTTTCCAGTCGCAATTCTTTGCAAAAGATTCGGCAGCTATTTTTCAGATCTCAACCTTAGCCGCATTGCAGGAAGGTGTGTACGATGGGGCGATTTCGATTGGCGAACTGAAAAAGAAGGGAGATCTGGGCATAGGTACTTTTGAAGGGCTGGATGGAGAAATGATCGTTTTAGAAGGCCAGTGTTTTCAGGTTAAATCGGATGGTAAGGTATATCAGCCGTCGGACCAGACATTAACCCCATTTTCTGATGTTGTTCTATTTAAAACAGACAAGAAATATTCTGTACAGGCAGAAAATTTCAAAGAACTGCAGATGATTATTGAAAGCAATTTGCCGAGCAGAAATATTCCATACGCATTTAAAATTACCGGAAATTTCGATACTGTTAAGACCAGAAGTGTTGCTAAACAGGCTAAGCCATATCCAAGGCTTGCAGATGCCGTAAAACAGCAGGTTGTATTTGATATGTCCAATCAATCCGGTATACTATTGGGTTTCTGGATGCCGGAATATGCAAAGGGAATCAATATGCCCGGGTATCATTTTCATTTTATTAATCAATCAAAGTCTGCGGGGGGGCATGTGCTGGATGCCGGAAAAATGAAAGCCCAGGTTGAAGTATGTATTATATATGATCTGACTCTGAAGCTGCCCGCAAATAACAGTTTCTATAGATCAGATCTTTCTTCTGATAAACAAAAAGAGCTGGAGAAAATTGAGAAATAGAAGTTTTGTAATTGTTTTTTTGGGTTTTCGATTTTAGATATGCCAATCACTAAATGAAGTGATGATGCCCTCAACTCGGAGTTCGCGCGAAAAACGCGGAGGGGTGGCATCGTCGTTTTTGTGAAAAATTATATGGAGTGTGTTCCTGGCACGGGTGAGCGCAACATACATCAGGCGCCGCTCTTCTTCGATCTCCCCTGAACAGTCTGGAATAATCATATCCGATACCCCTGCGATTATGACCATGTCGAATTCCAGGCCTTTGGAAGCATGGATTGTCATGAGATCAACCCCCGGGGACATTGTCATTTTTTTGAAGTCCTGTGTCTGTTTTTTTTTATGAATCGATTAGAAATTTTGATGATTTCATACATCGAACGATAATTAATGGTGAGCGGATATACCTTTCCCCCGGGGAAGAATTTTTTAAATTTGATAATGTATTCCACCCGGGCGTTTCTGAATCCGTAAATCGATTGCCAGTCATCGCCGACAGCGAACAGGTTCGGCGCACTCTCCGGCATGAGCAGGCGGA
>JBFZEZ010000078.1:0-3206 GCA_041306585.1 Spirochaetota bacterium
AATGTCGAATATATTTTTGGGAAAGTGGAAAAAAGTACAATAGTAAAAACCGTTGCAATTTCGGGGAGGCTTGAGCTCGCATCTTCGTACATGGTAAAGGCCGACGTGTCAGGGACAGTTGCCAAAATAAACGGAACATTATACGGTCCGGTTAGAAAGGGGGCTCTGCTTGCCGAAATCAGTTCTCCGGATTCAGTGTATAATTACAGGCAGAGTAAAGAGAATCTTGAGCGCGCACGGCTCGACCTCGACTCTGCCAGGCAGACTTTCGAGGCCAAAGTGGGGATGATGAAGGAGAACCTGATATCAAGGAGGGAATATCTTGAAGCAGAAAGAAATTTCAAGAAAATAGAATCTATGTACAACTCAACTCGGCTTACAATGACTATGCATGAACAGCAATGCCGGAATCTCAAGGTGTATGCCCCCAATGACGGCATGATGTTTCAGATTATGGCATACCCTGGTTTGATTGTGAATAAGGGAACAGATATGTTTCAGGTCACATCAGATACGCGGCAGCTTGTTCTCATAATATCAGTAAGTGAGGTCGATATCGGATATGTGAAAACAGAACAGACTGTCGATTTTCAGGTAAGCGCGTTTCCCCAAAAATGGTTTGTCGGCCGGATCACATTTATCAACATGAACCCGATCAGGGATGGGAATATAATAACCTACCAGGCAAATGTAACCTGCGATAACAAAGAAAAGCTTCTGTTTCCGGGAATGACGGCCAGCGGTTTTATCAAAGTTGCGCGCAAGGAAAATGTTTTATCGGTCCCGAATGAGGCATTTTATATCTCGCCGGTGCCGCTTGAAAAAAAGATGAATGAGTATATTGTATGGACGAAAAATGGCAATGCGTTTAAAAAAAATATTGTTGATATCGGTCTCATGGGTGACGCGAAGACCGAGATCACCGGTAAAAAATTGAAACAGGGGGACCCTGTGCTGGTTGCCATTCAGAGTAAGAAGAAAAAAGGGGTGAAAATAATAGAATAACGTATGGAATTCAAAATGCTCATCCGATACGCACTGATTGACTTGAAAAGGAATGGCATGCGTTCGGTTTTAACAAGTATTGGTATTATTATTGGCGTATCATCGGTCATTATTTTGATCGGGCTTGGCGCCAGCGCCAAAAATTCTATCCGTGATCGCTTGATGGCCGGAGGCACGACTACGGTTATTGTCGGTCAAACCCCAGTCCCGTTTACTGACAGGCATATTGATGAATTGAAACGTTATTTTCCTGTTGTGCAATATATTTCTCCATATGTTCAGACGCTACCTATGAAAATATGCGTCAATAATACAACCGATACAAGACGAGTTCAAGGGGTCAGTAATGATTATATTTACATGCGGGGGTGGCGTTTTCTTTCCGGGAGGACATTCACTGATAACGAAATATCCGGCGGCGCTAATGTCGTAATAATCGGTTATTCTGTGTCAAAAATTTTCTTCGGGAGCTATGTTCCAATTGGCCAGGAAATTGATATAGCTGATAAAAAATATCGAATTATTGGGGTCATCGAAGAGACTGAACTGTTCGGGGGGAAGAGCTCAATGTCGAATATTCTGCTTCCGTTCACGAACGCTGCGTACAGATTCTGCGGGAAACGGGTATACAACGGCATACATCTTTCAGCCCGGAACGAGGAAGATGTAGAAAAACTCGCAGACGATATCAGGGATTATTTCAGGGCTGATCACCGTCTTGCCAGGGGACAGAAGGACGATTTTGATGTAACCACGAGCCTTGAAAAAATCAAGACAACAGATAACATTCTTATGACTATAACGTATCTCCTTGTCGGGGTGGCGTCCATATCCCTCTTCGTCGGCGGGGTCGGCATCATGAACATCATGCTCGTTTCGGTTAGTGAACGCACCAGAGAGATAGGAATCCGCATGGCGGTGGGCGCCAAACAAAGGGACATCCTATCGCAGTTTATTTCGCAGGCATGCCTCCTGAGCTCAATAGGGGGAATTGCCGGTATTATCCTGGGCCTGTGTGGCTATTTCATCATCTCCCACTACCTGGGCTGGGATTTTATTTTTTCATTACCTTCGATCTTAATTTCTTTCGCCACATCGGTCGCAGTGGGGGTATTTTTTGGATATTACCCTGCTTCCAAGGCATCCGGGATGGAGCCAATGGACGCGCTCAGGCATGAGTTTTAACTGCATCAATTATTAACTTAAACCCCTGGATTCCCGCCTGCGCAGAATGACATTAAAGTTTTAAATCATTTATTTAATTTGAGATGTCAAAAATTTTTGTCTGTAAGCAAAAAAAGTCGTATAAAATTTTGCTTGTAGGCAAAAAAAGTCAGGCTTATAAATTTAAGAAGGGATTATGCTGCATTGAGGTCATCGTAAGCAAATTTAATCCAACCTTCGGTCGCTTTCTTCATGCAACGAGCAACCCATTCTCAAGGATTTCACGGGAAAAAGAACTATCATCTTTGATCAGAACCTGCCACTCCTCATTCGTGTAAACAAGAATATCCAGTGGAACTTTTTTTTTGATATCAAGCAGTAGCCGGGAGATTTTATTCCTGCGGTTTACGATTTCCATAAATGAGCTCGATTTTCCCGGCTCGTTGAGAATGATGAGTATATCTATATCGCTGTCTTCCGACATTGCCCCGGATGCGGCGCTTCCAAAAAGATAGATGGTCTGGACGGGGAAATGGATTCTAATCCTTCTCGCAATTTCGTCAATGATTGGATTCAGTGAGGCTCTATTCATTTTAAAAATTTAATCGTTTATTCCTAACCTGGTGAGCAAGAACCAACCAAGAAAAGAATTTTGACAGGATAACAGGATTGCGGGGATTGGGAAGGGTTAAATATATGTTATTTAGAATATGAACAAAAAGCGATAATTGTTTATTTGTGTATTATTAGCATGGCTAAAAATGTAATTGTGGGTCAAATGTTTCAAAACGTTCATGATGGATGCAAACATGATTCCCCGGCTGGTTAAAGAATTATTTGTAATATGTATATAATAAAAATTAACAGACAAAGGCAATCTGTGTAACAGGTCATTTATCCGGGGCAACAACCCATAACATGTCATTCCCGTACCCGCCTGCGCGAGTATAAACTACGGCGGGAATCCTTAAATCGCGTCTGGCGAGAAGGATCCCCGTATGCACGGGGATGACATATGGTTGAAAGGTCAAGGTTCA
>JBFZEZ010000079.1:0-4386 GCA_041306585.1 Spirochaetota bacterium
ACACCCGGACTCAAGGAGTGCATCGCGGATTACCGCATACAGGGCGGTATTGGAATAAAAAGCTTCTTTCCCCCCCCGCAGTATCGACGCATTACCGGATTTAATGCATAGAGCCGCAATATCTGTAGTCACATTCGGGCGGGATTCATAAATCACGGCAACGACCCCAATCGGTATGCGCATGCGTCCCACACGTATACCCGAAGGACGCTGATTGATATATTCTATCTTTCCGATCGGGTCTTCGAATTTCGCTATCTCTTCAATTGAGGCTGCCATCCCGTCGATCCGTTTCTGATCAAGGAGGAGCCGGTCGATCATAGCCGCGCTAAGTCACGCAGATTTCGCCGCCTCGAGGTCTTTTGCATTCTCAGTGATGATACATCCCGATTTCTTTTTCAAATCAGCAGCAATTTTGAACAGCAGATTGTTCTTTTGAACAGTCGTACGTTTTGCCGCAAACCGGGATGCGTCACGGACGTTTTTGCAGATTTTATCGATGTAATCATTATATTCTATTTGTGTCATTGTTATGGCCTTTTTTAAATCATATGTCATCCCCGTACCCGCCTGCGCGAGTATAAACTACAGCGGGGATCCTTAATTCGCGTCTAGCGAGGATGGATTCCCGTCTTCACGGGAATGACATGGTTAGTTACCAGCTGAAAAAATCACCTTACTTTTACGTAACCATGAAATAAATATAGTAATTTGACAAGAAAAAAATCACACTCCCCGCAGAGACGCAAGATTTTGCGTCTCTGCGGTACAGACGCAAGATTTTGCGTCTCTACTTTTTTCTCGTGCGCGGCGATCGCACTGACGAATCCCGCTCATTTTCCTGCTCGTGCTTATGAGCCTCAAAACGCGCAAGCAGGCTGTATGCGCTCGGCACAACGACAAGCGTAAGCAGTGTTGAAAAGAGAACTCCTCCAAGTACCGCAACAGCCATCGGGACCCTGGTTTCGGCGCCCGGCCCGACTGCAATGGCCGGCGGTATCGCGGCAACAATAGTCGAAAGTGAAGTCATTATTATAGGACGCAACCGTATCGGGCATGCTTTTAAAAGCGCCTCTTTCAAAGGCATCCCTTCTTCCCTGAGCTGATTTGTGAACTCGACCAGCAGAATCGAATTTTTCTTGACCAGCCCCATGAGCAGGATGAGACCGATAAAGCTGTACATGTTGATCGACTGGCCCGTGACGAGTAAGGCGATGATCGCTCCTGTAAAACTGAACGGAAGGGCCAGCAATACTGTAAATGGATGGATATAGCTGTTGAACTGGCTCCCCAGGATCATGTACGCAACGATGATCCCGATGACAAGCGCGAATATCAGGCTGTTGAACGATTCAGCCGAGGTCTTTGCCGTGCCTGTGACCTCCGCGCGATAACCCTCAGGGAGGATTTTTTTTGCAATTATAATAGCACGCGATACAGCGTCCTGCTGTGAAAATCCAAGCGCTGGATTCGCAAATACGGTTATCGCCCGTTCCCGGCTCACTCTGGTAATTGAAAGCAGGGCCGATTCTCTGACAACGGTAACAACATCAGACAGCTTCACCAATTCTCCGCGGTTGTTGCGTACGAAAATATTTTTAATATCTTCGATGCTTTTCCGGTCGATGTCTTCCATCCGGATCCGGATATCGTAACGGTGCCCTGCGTCGGTGAATTTGCCGATCTTCTTCCCGCCGACAAGGGCGCCGACAGCGTTGCCTATGCTTACCATGCTCACCCCGCGCTGTTCAGCGGCAAGGCGGTCAGGCATGATGTGTATCTCGGGCTGTCCGACATCGTAATTTGTGTCAACGTCCACCATCATCCCCGACTTTTTCATTTCAGCTGCGATGCGGGAGCTGTATTCGCCGAGCTTGTCCCACTCTGCCCCGCGGATGAGCATTTCAACCGGGTACCCGCGCGATGCGCTTAACCCGCGCATGGAAAGGTCCTGAATTGAGACCTTCATCTCTTTTGAGAAGGTGGCAGATTTCTTTCGTACCACATTCATGATCTCAGCCTGACTGAGTGCCCCGCCTTTTACTTTATCTTCTGACCGTTCATCCCTGGGCTTTAGATTTACGAATATCATTGCTGTGTTCACCCCGTGGTCACCGCCGCCACCCACATAGGAATAGATGCTTTTAACGTCTTTAAGGGATCTAAGGTACGTTTCCATTTTTTTTGTACATTCGTCTGTATACTCAACCGATGACCCGACAGCTGTTTTGATCCTCACGATAAACTGACTCTGATCCATTGGGGGGATGAGTTCTTTTTTCATGGGACCAAGCAAAAGAAACGATGCAAAAAAAAATCCGAAAGACACGCCGACAACAAGCAGACGCCTGTTGAGTGACCATGCGAGGGCCCTGGAATACACGCGGGACAACGACTCGAACGCGGTATTGACAATTCTGCTCAAAAGGCCCTTTTCGCTGACATCAAGAAATTGGGAGCACCGCATTGGGGTGAGGGTCAGGGCCTCAAGGAGCGAGATAAGCGCAGCTATGGATATGGTCACCCCGAACTGGAGAAAATATTTGCCGATTATCCCCGACATGAACGCGACAGGGAGAAAAATCGCGATGATCGCCAGCGTCGCGGCGATTGCAGCGAAGGTGATCTGCCGCGCCCCATTCCCTGCGGCCTCGATACGGCTTTCCCCCGCTTCACGATACCGCGTAATGTTTTCAAGCACCATGATCGCGTCGTCAACAACGATCCCGATGACCAGAGAAAGCGCCATGAGGGTAAACGTATTCAGGGTAAATCCGAGAAAATAGAGAACGATGAAACTCCCGAGAAGTGATGTCGGTATCGCGAGCACAATGTTGATGGTTGAACCGAGCGAACCGAGGAAAAGAAAACAGACGATGCTCGTCAGGATTGTTGACAGTAATATGGTAAAAATCAATTCATCTGTTGATTCCTTAATGAACCGCGTCATGTCATTTGAAATAAAAATGTCATAACCCCCGGGAAGGTCTTTTTTTACCTCGATGATCTTTTTTTTAACCTCTTCGGCAATGGCAATGGCATTCGATTTCCGCTGCTTCATGATCCCCAGTCCGATTGAGCGGGTCCCGTTAAACCGCGATACGCTGCGGACATCGTCCAGATCATCGACAACACGGGCCACATCGCGGATCAAAATCTGGCGGTAGACCGGCGAGCCGCCCCTTACTGTTATCGGGAGCTGCTCAATCATTTTCACGGTGCCTGCTTCACCCATAGAGCGTATAACGTACTCCTGATCAGGCGTTTCCATCCTGCCCCCGGGGACCTCGATATGTTCCCTGCCGATGGTGTTGATCACGTCGTCGATTGACATTTCGTAGAGCGCAAGCTTTTTCCTGTTGACCCAGATCCGCAGGTTCCTGTCCACATATCCCCTGAGCCGGACATCGGCGACCCCTGGAATGGTCTGGAACTTGTCGCGCAGCTGCTGCCTCACGTACACCATGGTCTCTTTCAATGGACGCTGGGACGTCACCGCGACGAAAATGATAGGGAAATCCTCGGGGTTTCTTTTGCTGATGATCGGGGGATCGATATCGCGGGGGAGCATGCGCTGGGCCTGGGCCACTTTCGCCTGGACCTCCTGGAGGGCGACATCGACGTCACGGCTGATGTCCAATTCAACGGTGATGCTCGCTTTGCTGTTATTCGATACCGACCTGACCTCGGTAACACCCTCAACACTCATAACAGCGTCTTCAATGACGTCAACAACATCCGTTTCCATGATCTCGGGCGATGCCCCTTCATAGGTGACATCCACATTGACAATAGGAAAGTCAACATCCGGGAGCTGGGATATCCCCATACGGCTGAAAGAAATCGCCCCGAAGAACATGAGGCCGATCATGAGCATCCATGCGAATACAGGGTTCTTGATCGAAATATCGGAAAGGGTCATTGCGCTCCTCCCTCCGCAGCGGGTGCGTCCTCTCCGGTTTTTTTATCGCCGGCCCGCCCGGCATCCCCCATGGCATCGATCGCTTTTTTAAGGGAATGTATCCCGTCGCCGGAAAATTCGTTCGTGGCGACCCCGAGCCTGATGCGGTTGATCCTGTGCTGCAGCACAATCCTCTCGTAATCGTCACGCGCGGTCTGAAGCGCAGAAAGCGCGGTAAGCACATCGAGTATAGAGGTAAGGTTTAAACGGTATTCGGCCAGTATCACCTGTGAGTTCTCTTCTGCAGACGTCAGGGCGTTTCTGTACGACCCGATCTCTTTCCGTGAGCTCTCCCATGTCTGAAATGAATCACGGATTTCCTTCTCGGCGTTTCTTGCATTTTTTGCAAGATTCAATTCTGCCTGTCTGCGCAGCGACCACATCTCTTCAGCGCGCCCGGGGACCTCTCCGATGAAAAGGGGAAC
>JBFZEZ010000080.1:0-3975 GCA_041306585.1 Spirochaetota bacterium
CTGTAAAAAAAATTCCCATTTTTCTAATACGGCTTCGCCATAAGCCTCCTCATGAGGTCAATAGGGATCTAAAAATACACACATATTTTCATTGACAAATACCGGACGTCCGGGATCTGTTAAGCAATTTCGAATTGACACTAATAAATTGTAAGTTTTCCGGGGAATATTATGTTTATCAATAGAAGCTTAATAATTATATTAATGTGGGCGACCTTTTTACTCATCCCCTCATGTGATACCATTGGGGACGAAGGCATGACTGCGGCAGATATTCAGGCCATGGCATCAAACACCATTTCAAATTCATCAACATCGACAATTACTGCGATAAATTGGATGGAAGGTGTCAATGACACTGCCCTCGTGTCCGAGATATCGATTCCAGGGACACACGATTCCGGTGCCCGAATCGAATCGTTCAGCGGAACAGCCAAATGTCAGAATCTATCGATTCAGGAGCAGCTCAACATCGGCATACGCTTCCTGGATATCCGGTGCAGACACTACTATAATGCCTTTGGAATACACCACGGATCAGTTTACCAGAAAATAAATTTCGACCACGTGATTAACGCCTGCTTCAACTTCCTTGGGAGCAATCCCAGCGAAACCATTATCATGTGCATCAAAGAGGAGCACACCCCTTCAGACAACACTCGCAGCTTTGAAGATACGTTTATGTCGTACTACCAGAAAAACCCTGGCGGGTGGCGCCTGGGCTCATCCATACCAACCCTGGGGGAAGTGCGGGGAAAAATCGTTCTGATGAGGCGGTTCGGGGCCAATGCCCTTCCCAAGGGAATCCCTGCTGTCAACTGGGGCGACAATACCACGTTCAGTTCAGGAAACCTCAGGGTGCAGGACTGCTATAAAGTCTCGAACAATGACAGCAAATGGGATTCCATAACCTCCCTTTTTGGTGAAACTTTATCGGGACTTCCTGAAACCCTTTATATCAATTACACGAGCGGGTACAAGCCGGGTTTATTCGGCATACCGAGCATTCCCAAGGTATCGGATTCCATAAATCCGAAAGTAGTCGATTTCTTCCGGACACGCGGGAACGGCAGGTACGGCATCATCCCTATGGATTTTGCAGACTCGTATAAAAGCGGGCTCATCATCAAAACCAATATCGCGGGAAGCATCACCGGCGTGACCTTCTTCCGGGACATCGACTACAGCGGCGTATCCGGTCAAACCCTGGGCAAAGGGAGATACACCATGTCGCAGCTTCAGGCAGCGGGCGTCCCGAACGACTGGGCGTCATCCTGCGAAATCCCAATCGGATGGAAAGTCACCGTGTATGAAAATGATAATTTCAGCGGTAAAACCTGGACCCTGTACGCGGACCCGAATGGCGGTCAATCTAACTTCGTCAACTATAGCCGACTGAATGACACGATGACGTCGTGTGTGATCGAATAGCGGCAGAGTTCAGCTCATCCCGGAGTGCCCTGTGAGTGCAAATAGCTTACCATCATAGACATCGCCATAGAAAATAGGCATTATCAACAATTTTGCAAGTTAAACCCCTGGGCCTTCAGAGTACTTCATTGTATAATTTTTAAAAAAATCGGAAATTAATTTTCTTTTGCTGAAAAAAATTATTATATTAATTGTATATAAATAATTGGAGTTGTTCGATGAAGACGATACAGAATTTCGCATTAATCCCGTGTGATATTTCTCTCTTTATTCATCCTGCCTATGGAATAAACAATAGCAGCATAAAAATATTTGAATATACAAATATACGATTATACAAATATACAATAGGAGAATACTATGAAATGTAAAATGAAGAAATCTTTTTTGCTCATTTTAACCCCTCTCATATTCATCCTGTCAGCATGCGGGGGGGGTATGGATATTCTGTTTGAGGAAGCAAATGGGGAAGTTTCAATTATACCAGATTCAGCAGAGGATGTGGTTGAAGCTCCACTATTTAATTATCCATCAGGTAATTACAGCGCTGACATGCAAATTGAAATAACAAGTCTGACAACCGGCGCAGAAATATTTTATTCAATTGATGATAAAATTCCTGATGAAAATGCAAGAAAATATGCATCGAAAGTAAATATCACCGGCAACAAGATAAAAGTAAAAATCCGCGCAAAGGCCTATCTCGATGGAGTTTACAGTGATGAATCTGTTGCACTGTATTCTATCGATTATGGACAGGTATCAACTCCTCAATTCACCGTGGCGGGAAAAGCGAATCCATATCAGAATGGCGGAACTTTTGAACATGACATTAATATTGCACTAACATGTTCAACAGATGGAGCCGTGATATATTATACAACCGATGGAAAAACACCAACCGCCGGTTCGATAAAATATAACAAGCCGCTGCCATTAAATGGTTTGACCGGGTGCATGACGATATCAGTCATTGCGATAAAGGGCGGAATGGATGACAGCACTATCGAGACAGCAACATTTACCGTTGACTATGCAACAACCGAACCCCCGTATTTCGATCTGCCTCCCGGGAATTATTCACAAACACAAGAAGTACATTTATTATGTGAAACAATAGGAGCCCGAATAATGTATACAACTGACGGTACAGATCCCCGGTCCAGCAAAACGGCAATAAACGGCACCCTTGTTCTTGTAAATCGATCAATGACTATCAGGGCTTATGCGATGAAGGCAGGGATGTGGTCATCGGCGGTGAGTGAGGCGAAGTATACAATCACGTCCAATTAGGATCCATGTAATCCAAACCCTTACATGGCGCCAGGAAATTGCCCTGTCAAACAAGCGCATTATTGAAAAAACAGACGCACTCACCGAAAAAGCGGCAGCCCTGAAAGGGCTTGTCAGGGAAATTGCATAGAAAAACATCGGAATTACCGGCTGGAACAACTAAAATGCTCCACTCTAATATTTTCACTTCAATGATTTTTTTATTGCAATTCCCTACATCAAAAGGTATATTTCGAATCAACTAAGTTTGTAATTATTCAATCAGCAATCAATGTATGCAAATCAATAGTCCCCCATACCGGGGCTAACAGGCACGGATTAGATACGCAATGAAAAAAATTGCCACACTAATTTTCTTTTCACTAATATGCATCATAGGCGCATCCCGCCTCCATGCCCTTCCAATCGACCTCACCGAACACGACATCTATGTGCGTGAAAACTTCAAGGAAGAATGGATCAACACCCTGCCGGACCCGTCTGATAACAATTGGAAAAAAGTACCGGCGAAGAAGGGCAACCGGCCAGTACGCGTGCGAGAGCTCGGGCTCCCGGGACTTCCGAAGTTCAGCTATCTTTCAATAAAAAAAGAGAAACCGCGCACATTCACATTCGTCACCAGCTTCACCATGACCCAGGAAGAAATCGATTCAGGGGCATTGGCACTGCAGCAGGCGCAGATAGGATGGAACTGGGAGATTTACCTGAACGGCACGTTGGTAAAAAGCGATGTTCATCTTTCTCCCAATGGCAGCATCACGATACAACGAGCAATCAGGAATGAAATAATTCCCATCAGGAATCTATTTTTTATTCCCGGGAAAAACATCCTGACATTTAAAATAATCGGAGATCCCACTGAAGACAGGACCGGTTTTTTTATGCGCGGTCCTTATCTGATCGATGACTATTCAAAACTGATCCGGCAGAACCAGGAATATCTGGAAATGATGCTGATAATTATTTATATCTTTTTTGGATTATACCATATCCTGCTTTTCATATTGCGCCGCAGAGAGATAATCAATTTTTTCTTCGGTTTATTAGCAATATATAGCGGTATGTATTTATTTTCACGGACTCATATCATATTTTCCATTATCCAGGATAGTTCATATATACGAAGTATTGATTTGTTTTCATTGGGAATACTAATGCCGTTGTTTATTACGGTTGCCGACCTGATGATCAATGAAAAAATTCGTACTTTTACCAGGCATGTCATGATATATGCAATAATACTGGGGACCA
>JBFZEZ010000081.1:0-6515 GCA_041306585.1 Spirochaetota bacterium
GACATACTTGAAAAATTCCATAGAGTAGTTCGCCCTTCCGCTTGAAAGGTTACGCAGCTGTGTCGCATATCCAAACATCTCCATGAGAGGCACGAAGCCGTTCACCTTCTGGGCTCCCTTGCGGTAGCGTCTCATCGATTCAATGCGGCCCCGGCGCCTGTTAAGGTCACCGACGATCTCACCGATATAATCATCCGGGGTGTTTACTTCTATTTTCATCTGCGGCTCAAGAAGGATCGGCTTGGCTTTCATGAAAGCTTCCTTGAAACAGATTGAACCGCATGTACGGAATGCCATATCAGATGAATCCACCTCGTGATAGCTCCCATCAAGGACGACAACACGTATATCGACAACCGGGAAACCGGAGAGAATGCCGTCCTGCATCGCGCCTTCAATACCGCGCTTGATGGATGGTATATATTCAGATGGTATCGCCCCTCCTTTTATATGGTCTACATATTCAAACCCTTTGCCTTCGTTAGGCTCGACCCTCATGACGGCATGGGCATACTGGCCGCGTCCGCCGGACTGCTTGACATGTTTATAACTGTGCTCGACTTCCATTGTTATTGTTTCCCTGAAGGCAACCGACGGTTCCCCGACAATAGCCTCAACTTCGAATTCCTCCTTCATACGGTCAACGATGATCTCGAGGTGAAGTTCGCCCATCCCCGATATGATGGTCTCGTTTGTCTCTTCATCTACTCGGATATGAAAAGAAGGATCTTCCATGGCGAGCTTTCTGAGGGCCGCGCCGAGTTTCTCTTCCTCCCTTTTCGTTGGAGGCATGATCTTGAGCTCGATAACAGCAGGCGGTATGAATATTGACTCGAGGTAGAGCGGATGGTTTATATCGCACAAGGTGTCCCCGGTCTTGGTGACCTTCATCCCAATGAGGGCGACGATATCTCCGGGACCCGCTGTTTCGACCTCTTCACGATCCTTGGCGTGAATGCGCATGATTCGCCCTATTCGCTCGGGTTTGTTCTTGGTTGAATTAAGTACCTGAATTCCGCTCTTCAGTTCCCCTGAATAGATGCGGATGAATGTCTGCTGCCCCACATAGGGGTCATGAATCAATTTGAACGCCAGCGCAGAGAACGGGTCTTTCGCCGAAGGGTGACGCGTATGCGATTTCTCGGGGTCATTCACGTCCATACCCACAACGGCGCCGGCATCAAGGGGGGATGGAAGGTAATCGATAACAGAGTCAAGAAGGGACTGGACCCCCTTGTTTTTATACGCTGCACCGCATAACACCGGAGTGAAAAACATTTTACATACCGCATCGCGGGTAGCTTTCTTCATGAGCTCTGCCGGAACATCTTTCTCTTCGAGGTAGAGGTTCATAATTTCTTCATTATAATCAGCCAGTTTCTCAACGAGGATAAGTCGGGCCTTTTCACATTTTTCTTTATAATCATCAGGAACGTCAACGATCGCACGCTCCATTTCTTCAAACACATGAGCCTTACGCTCTATAATATCAATGTGTCCCTTGAAATGCTCCTCAGCCCCGATAGGCACATGAAGGGGAACCGGGTTCGCGTCGAGGTATTCATCCATCTGCTTGACGGCCTCGTAGAAATCAGCGCCGATTCGGTCCATCTTGTTCACGAAAGCGAGACGCGGCACTTTATATCTGTCAGCCTGGTTCCATACTGTTTCACTCTGGGGCTCAACACCGGCAACGGCGCAAAAAACCGCTACCATGCCGTCGATAACCCGGAGTGAACGTTCTACCTCAACGGTAAAGTCGACGTGACCGGGTGTATCAATGATATTAACATCATAGTCATTCCATATGCAGGAAATTGCCGCAGATGCGATTGTGATGCCGCGTTCCTGCTCCTGTTTCATAAAGTCCATTGTGGCCTCGCCATCGTGGACCTCTCCAAGTTTGCGGGTTGTTCCGGTAAAAAAAAGGATCCGCTCAGTCACAGTGGTTTTCCCCGCATCGATATGAGCCGCGATACCGATGTTTCTCAATTTTTGCAATGACATATCATGATTCTCCATCATATATAAATTTTATTACTCCTCAAAATTCATCTCCAGATGACCAAAAAATTTGATCCATGCAACCCGAAAAAGCCCTTCCGAGCCTGAATATATCCAAAATATAAGGGATAATTCTCGGTTTGGCAAGAAATTTAAAAAATTTTTGGGAAGATTTTCCCGAGACATTGAAAAGAGGCATTAACAGTCAAGACGGGTCATTGTCAATGATTTTTCGAAAAAAAATTCGCTACTTCCCTGCATACAGAATATTCAAAAGATCCAGCTGGACCTGGGCTTGGTATGCAAAACCAGACTGGGGATAATCCTCGGTAATCCCATGAAATATTGCAATGGCCTTATCATCGAACCCCATCTTTTGATAGCACATACCGACGCTGAAATACCCCCCAATACCCTCTTCAGCTACACCGAATTCTTCATAGAGTTTCAGATACATTTTTATCGCCTTTTGATAATCAAAACGCTGAAAATAGATATTTCCCAATAATCTATAGGCATCATGGCGATGTATGCCGCCTGTGTAAATTTCAAGGTATTCCTGCAGCTCCTGAACTGCCTTGTCCATGAGTTCAAGTTTAATAAAATAAGCGCCGTTTTGAAATTTCAGGTTATCGGCAGATTTTTCATAATTAAATCTCTCCTTGGCTACGTCTGCAGCACCCCTCTCTTCTTCAAAAGTCATAGTATGCGCAAAAAGCTGCGGGGTTGCTATACATATCAAAAAGATTAAAAGCAGCAGTCTTGATTTCATGTATGTACACTCCGAAAATTTTGAACATTTTTGAATATTTTTGAACAGTATAGAAAATACAATGTAATCAACGCATGTTACATCGGCCTTCTTACGTTTAGCCGCTCTCCCTGCCCCATCTCCTGAAAGGAAAATAAACCAAACTCATCTATACTATCGACATGTAAAGGATCGGGTTGAGCAAAAATTCTAATGTGACATAAAATTTTTTGGATTCTGCGGTATGATTCGCTTAAAGCATAACTCATTTAAAATGGAGACGTATGTGTACCACTTCAGAAAGGGAACCGATTCTTACCGGAGGCCCCCATGTGCCGGCTCCGGATGAGACATAGTAAGCGGTTCCCCTTTTTTTCATGTACCCGTACCCGAGCTCGTATATACGGTCGATTATACACTGGACCGGCCACAACTGGCCGTAATGGGTATGTCCGGAAAGCTGAAGCGCCACCCCGGCATTGGAGGCATCATCAAGATCAAAGGGCTGATGGTCCATGAGGATGACCGGAAGATTTTTTTTCAATCCCCCGGTGATTGATTGCAAAGATTTGCGCTCTTTCCCAAGGAACCTGCTGATACTCCTGTCATCCCTCCCCGCAAGATATATGCTGTCGGCAATGCTTATAACGCTGTCGCGTATGAATATTATGCCGTACCTGCTTAAATAACCGACTGTTGATTCGACCCCGCCGATATATTCGTGATTCCCGGTTACCGCGTAGATACCGTAACGGCTTTTTATCCCGTGGAAACGTTCCCCCATTTTTTCTGTCGCGACCATATCGATCCTGTTGTCCACAATGTCGCCGGGAAAAAGTACCAGGTCAGGATCGCATGAATTTATGAGAGCAGATATTTTATCGAGGTGTTCATTCCCGATTACTTCACCCAGGTGAATATCGGATGCCATGACAATATTCATGGTTTCGAGTACGCCTCCCTTTCGGGGGATATCGACATCGATTGTGCGTAGAGTTATATTCCGGGCGTTGCGGTATCCATAAAAAAGAAGGATCCCGATAAAAACACAGCTCACAATCCCAAAAATCAGTTCGCCGAATTTTACCCTGGAAAGGATGAGCCGGATATGCATTTTCCAGAGTGCAAAAAAAACGAGTGAGGCAACATCAAAGAGGAGAATGACCATAAACAGGTAGAGCATAATAGCGAACCAGAACGATCCAATGAAAACCAGTTTTCCAGTGACAGCGGAAGGCAGGACACGCCATAGAAGATGCGAAGCAATATATGATGCTGAAAATGTGAAAAATATAATCAGATAGGCGAATTTAATTTGTATGGTATCGGGGATAATGCGCCATCCGCGGATAAAAATATAAAAATTTATTAAGACATACAGTCCGAAAAATACGGTGAAGAAAAGTGTTATTTTAAGCATATGATATCCAACCCATACATTCAGGCATTGTTACTCTGAATCAGTTTTTTTCATTCAATCTCTGTCTTGGGGTTAATTTCATCCTACCCTCCTGCAAATACAAGGAAAAAATCTATTATTTGTACACCACATTTCCATGTCGGCTCTGACCCCGGGTGACAGCTCAACGCCGGCTCTGACCCCGGATGGGACCTGGTTCCCGAACCTTGCCGCAAATCAGATAAAATCCTTGCCAAAGTGCGGCATGCATTAATATATTGTAACAACCTGCGTAAAAGTATTTCATAATTTTATTATTTGCTTAAAAAGCATTTTTCCCGAAAAAACTTAATCGCGGTACACTGATATGATACATAAAAAAAAATTAGCACTATTAATGGCTGTATTCCTGCTAGTCGTAATGGCTGGATGCGGTAAAACAACGTATCGTCTTATTTATAATAACATCGGGTTTTTCATTACCTATAAGATCAACCAGTATACCCCCCTGACTTCCGAACAGCGCTCTTTTCTCAACAATCGCATTCAATATCATCTTGAATGGCACAGGACTAACAAGCTCGCTGAATACCAGGTATTTCTTCAAAAAATCAGGGAAAAAATACAGAATGGATTGACGCTTGATGACTTGAACTGGTCTATCCAATGGTACCACCAGGAAGAAAAAGCGATGGTGACCCGGTTTGCCGACGACATCGTTGAGTTTCTTTCATCCCTTTCCGATGAACAGGTCGCACAACTCCGAAAAAAACTTGAAGATCAGACCAGGAGCATGGAGGAAAAACTCAACAACGACCCTGAATCACGCCATGAAGAGCGTACCGAGTTCATGGTAAAGATGATCAAGCTGCTGCACGGAGACCTGAGCGATGGCCAGAAAGATGAAATAAATACACTGACAGCCGACATGATCGACGTAACGTCGGGGAAATTCATCATCCGCAAGATCATAATAAACGAGTTCATGTCGCTCATCGGAAAAAGCGCTGACAAGGCCATACTGAAAGAGACTATATTTAAGTGGACCACCGATTACATGGATTATATTTCAGAGGCAGACAGAAACAATATAAGGACTTTACAGGACCAGTATAACCAGGTACTGCTTACAATCGACAAAAAAATTATCACCCCGAAACAGCGGGAGCATGCACTTAAAAAAATTGATGAATTCATCGATATACTTCAGTATGTGCAGAAGGGTTAAATCACATACATGTTAACTGTCGAAAATCTTTCAAAATCTTTTGGTTCTCAGGAACTATTCAGCAGCGTAAGCTTTAATATAAACCAGGGTGAGCGCCTGGGATTCGTGGGGCGAAACGGGCACGGCAAGACCACACTCCTCCGCATTCTTTACGGCGAAGACCATGCGGACTCTGGGGTGGTTTCGATTCCGAAAGGTTATACCCTTGGTTATGTGCAGCAGCATATCCGCTTCACCTCACCGACCGTAATAGAGGAGGGATGCACCGGGCTACAGGAGCACCATGCCGATGACAGATGGAAAGTCGAAAAAATTCTTTTCGGCCTCGGCTTTGAAAAAAATGATATGGAACGGGACCCGCGTGAATTCTCCGGCGGTTACCAGGTTCGACTGAACCTGACAAAAGTACTTGTCTCCGAACCCAACCTCCTCTTCCTCGATGAGCCGACCAACTATCTTGACATCGTGTCAATACGCTGGCTCGAAAATTTTCTGCGCCAGTGGCCGAATGAACTAATCCTTATCACGCACGACCGCTCATTCATGGACAAAGTGACCACCCACACCCTTGGCATCCACAGAAAAAAAGTCCGCAAAATCGACGGTGGAACGGCCAAGCTGTACGAACAGATATTAAAGGAAGAAGAGGTGCACGAGAAGACGCGCCTCAACGACGAACGAAAACGGAAGGAGACGGAACTTTTCATTTCACGCTTCAGGGCTAAGGCGCGCCTTGCGGGGATGGTGCAGTCGCGCATCAAGGCCCTCGAGAAACAGGACAGGCTCGATAAACTTGACAAAATAAAAAACCTCGATTTTTCATTCAGCTACAAGCCGTTTAACGCCAAGGTCCTCATGAGCGCCTCCGGTATTTCGTTTGCATACGATCCGAAGGGACCGATCCTCATCAATGATTTCAGCATTACCGTCGGGTCCCGCGACCGGATATGCGTGATAGGTAAAAACGGAAAGGGAAAGACGACCCTCCTCAAGCTGCTCGCGGGTGAACTCAAGCCGCTCGCGGGACGCATCGAGGAACATTCGAACACGAAAACAGGTTATTTTGCACAGACAAATGTGATCCACCTTTCGGACGCCCTCACGATTGAAGACGAAATCATGATGGCAGGAGA
>JBFZEZ010000082.1:0-3032 GCA_041306585.1 Spirochaetota bacterium
CTTCCGATCTACCCTTGTTCCATTGAAGATGTATTTTAAGAATGGCAAGGTAAAAATTGAACTCGGGCTTGCTAAAGGAAAGGCCCTGTTCGATAAACGTAAGACCATTCAGAAAAGGGACCTTGATCGAGATATGCAGAGGGAAATTAAAAAGTATAATCGATAAGTTATCAGAAAGAATAGGGCGCGGGCCCTTGTTATTACGATCAAGAAAATTGTTGACAATAAAACATGTAATTGAATACATTATTGGTTATAAAGTGAGTCATCCATTCATGGGGTATTGCCCAGATAATTTTTTTAATTTAGTGTTGAATGTTATATTGGCAGCAGGCATTCCTTTCCCGGGAGAATTGACGCTTTAACAGAAAGTTTAATTTTATACATTCATGAGGAACATCAATGGCAGAAGAAAATCAAGTACCACAGGGCGGAGAAAAAACAGCGAAAGTTAAGAAAATTAACAAGCTCCCGCTCAATAAAATAATTGAGATCATTAAGGACATCGAAGAAAAGAATTTAACCCAGTCCAGGTATTACAAACAATTACTCCAGCGGAAAAATGAATTGGGCGGTTAATCCGTTACACCTGCAGGATTAGTTTTTACTTAAAAGAATAAATTCGTATTTAAACAAATCTTCAATAAAATGCCGGATGATTTCATGCTCATCATTTTGGGTCCTACCGGTGAGGATGAAATTGATTTTATCGGTTAAATCAATTTCAAAAATATCTTGATATTGTCCTCGTTTGACCCGGTATGATAATTTTTTCGCAATGGCTTCCAGGTGTGAAAATTTGATAGTATATTCATCATGCCCTTTCAATTGTATTCGCTCCGGGTTCCCGGTGGATTGAATATCAATCATATTCTTGTATTCATCGGGGACGAACGCTTCACAACTGTGCTCACTTATGTAAATATATGGAATGCCTGCAGTGCATAATTTTTCTACTGCTTCACAAGCCCCTAAATTGAAATTAAATTGAGTTCCTTCAGGGGCTTTTAACGAATAATTATCAAAAAAATACTGTACTTTTGTTATTGTTGGATCAGGGTTTTTTGAGGCTGCAGTTAATGCCTTTGAAGATATTTCGCATATAGTTTGGAAATCACCAATATTTTCGTTGAGAATTGCGATATCAAACGATTTAAGATTGTCAATATCGAGTTTAAAAAAATCTTTCAAGAGAAAATCTGCATTGAGTTTTGCGAGCGTTTCACCCTGCCTTTTAAGCAGCAACGGTGATATATCAACCATGACCGCATGCACCAGTGGCATATGCTTCAGAAAATCACGCATAAGGTACCCGTATCCACCGCCGATTTCGATGATATTTTTTATTTTTCTGAAAGGGATATGCTGTTTTAAAAAATCATATAATAATGATCCGAATGATCCATGCTTTTTCAGTACAGTTCGGCAGGGACTGAACTCGTTTTCAAGGGCATTGCAGATAGTCAGTTCCCAGTCGAGTGAATCGATTTCGTTAATGTGATATGAACTTGTGTCGTTGATGTGATATTTCATTTTCAGATAATTATTTTTTCAGGCACGATTGAATTGCATACGAATCGGACAAGAAACATGATCATCATAAGGGCTATATATAAGATGATCAGTCGGGCGATTATTCTTTTTTTTTCTGCGGTGGGGAGCAGTTTGAAATTTTGAATGCTATATTTCAGATTGAAGAATTTACTTATCGCCCGCTGCCGGATTTCATTAAAATTTAACTTTGATAGTTTTGTGCTCTGTTTTTTCTCCTTTATTTTATTAAGCGGATCAAAGGACCCGGTTCCATATAATGATGGATCATCAGGGTCGGCAAGAAATCTGTAACCGCACAGACAGGTTACACGGATTTTACCACGATCTATGGGAAATCTGAGTTTTCTCGAGCATGACGGGCAGTCCAGAATATAATGCATAATTCACAATTTTAAGACCCTCATTTCCTTCAATTTTTCAGGAATTTGGGCAAAAAGTTTCTCAAGGTCATGGTTTGAAATGCCTACGACTGTAATTGCTTCAGATTTTATAGAGTGGTATAATCCGTCGCTGCCAACACCTACCCCTGCCATAATACTCAAAGCATTGGCAATATGCACGATTGACACTTCCATCATGAATTCTTTCGGTGATATTTCAGGCTCCTGGTAGTATCGTACAATCGCCTTAAGAACAGGCGGGAAGTTCCACTTGGTAAGAATTCTTTCACCTACTTCCTGGTGGTTGAATCCCATTACCTCTTTTTCAGCTATATCGAAAGGTATGTCCTTGGTTTGCACGGTGTCCAGTATTTCATTAAATGCGCTCTGCACAAAAAGTGCAAGAACGACTTTCCCAACATTATGAATGATTCCTCCAGTAAAGACAACATCTGAGATATCCTTGCGTTTTATCATTTCAGATATGCTCTTTGAAAGATTTGCGACTAACAAACCCTGTTCCCATAATGCCCCCTGAGCAAGGTCGTAACCTATAACCTGTTTTTCAAGGACCGGCTTTGCAACTACAAGCATTATAATATCTTTTACTTCCTTGAGACCAAGTATGGTAATGGCCCTTTCAATCGATGTAACCTCTTTACCTTTACCGAAATACGCGGAGTTGCACAGTTTTAAAATATTGGTCGTCATTGATTGATTTTTTGATATTTCTTCGGCAACTTTTTTGAAGGAAACATCAGGATCATTTACCATGGATATGACTTTGCTTGCAACCTCGGGTATTGCAGGGAGCTGCTCGAGGTTGTTTACTATTGCTTCAATACGGGTTTTGATATTAGCGAGCATGGCTGTCTCCGCAAAAAGTTAAAGTTTATATAAAATTTTTTCTTTACCGGCAGATTTTATTTTCAGGCGACCGTCTTCAAGATAAAAATCCAAGACCCTGCCATTGCATCCTCCGATGTCCTCATCAACCAGGTTTATTTTCAAACTGTGAAGGACTTCTTTGGTTTTTTCAATATTTCTTTCGCCAATCTGACCGAGTGTGATATTTGCACCAAATTTGAACATTGATGC
>JBFZEZ010000083.1:0-5438 GCA_041306585.1 Spirochaetota bacterium
GCGCCATCGCCCCGGGACAACCCATGCCAGTACCGTGAGCGTGCCCTGCATGTGCATGTGCGTGGGCATTGACCTGTGCGTGTTCGCGCTTATGGCCATGTTCATGATTGTGACTGCAGCCGTGTCCTTCTTTGTCATGTTTCGGGACCGGAATGTTTTTTTCCTTAAGGTAATTGATGGCTTCGTTGAGGTAGCCGGTTTCGCCGTGTCCCTTCAGATGCGACAGGTGGGCGGCGATTACATTTGCTCCCTGGGGGATGATGTTTTCCATAACCTTTCGTTCGTTATACGGTTCAGCCTCGCGCTCCTCTATCTCAATTGCGTCGAACGGACATGTGCTGATGCACGTTCCGAGCCCGTCGCAGAAAAGGTCGCTCACGAGCCGGGCCTTGCCGTCGATCATCTGCAGCGCCCCCTCCGGACAATCCGGTATGCAATCACCGCACCCTGTACATTTGTTTTCGTCGATCCTGATGATGTTCCGTTTCATTATTGTTCCTCCATTCTAATCTATTGATCACCCTGGCATTCCCCGGCATGTTTGCACCACTGTGCACATCCCTGGTCAATCCTGGGGTTCATTATTTCTATGCCGCATCCCCTGCAGGCGAGACGAATATCATCTTTGAAAAATTCCATTTCATATCCGCACCGAGGGCATGATACGGTGAAGATATCATCCAATTTCCAAAAACGTGAATCCTGTCCCGGGCATCTGTTCGGCATTTGATTTCCTGTTGCGAAATTTTGGTAGAGACGCAAAATTTTGCGTCTCTACGCATTAATTATAAATGAATTATAGAAAAATTTTACAATTAAATCATTGACTTAAGTCAAATCGATCAGAAAAAATGATTTAATTTAAAAAAAAATCCGGTATCTCGCATGAGTATTTCACAATATCTAAAAAAATTCGATATTTTTTCCAATCTGAACGATGCCGAGCTGAATGACCTCGGTGTACATGGCATCATGCGGACACTGGAGCCCCGCGAACTCCTGTTCTCGCAGGGCATGGAGGGGACGCATTTTTATATTCTGATCAGCGGTACCATGCGGATTTTTAAGACATCATATGACGGAAATGAGACAACGATCAAAATCATCAATCCGGGGGAGATTTTCGGCGAGGTCATCCTTTTCAGTAATCAAGCCTTTCCCGCAAGCGCCATGGCGATTTCCGACTGTGAAGTTTTTGCCATCCATAGGGATTCCTTTTTTAAGATGCTCGATGGTCCTGATGCGCGGAACCGGTTTATAGCCTCCCTCCTTGGTAAACTCAGGTATCTGTCAGACCGCGTTCACCTCCTCACATCCTACGACGTTGAGGAACGTTTTTTTAGATTTCTCCTTGATAATTATGGGAAGAGATACGAATATGATATCACGATCCCCAAAAAGGAACTCGCATCTGCAATCGGCACTATCCCTGAAACTTTTTCACGCCTGATACTCCGTCTTGCGAAGCTCGGCATTATTTCCTGGGAAGGGCAGCGGCTTACGGTGAAGAAGGGATTCTGGGAGCATGACATTTGGGAGGAATAAGATACATCGATGAATACTCCGTTATTCTGCATGCTGTGCGGTTCACCCCTTGCAGTAAAGACCATCGAAGGCGAAATAATTCTCGGGGACGAATTAGCGGAATACAAGCTCATACCGCCGGAGAAGGTCAAGCCATGGCCGTTCGGTACCGGACCAGCCGTGCGGGACTGGTTGGATAGGCATAGAACTGCAGGCGCTTAAAGCGGGCTGATGAAATTTTTAAAATTCCGAGTTGCTTAGGCTGAATATTTTCCAGCTTTTACTTTTTGAACAATTCGATCTCTTTGTATTGTAAACGATACAGAAATCGTTTTTGATATTGATAATAAGGACGGAACGATCCGTCCTATTCAATTATCTTTTTTTAATGAAAAAATTACTTGTATTAATGCAATTTCTGGAGCATACTTTTTCTAGATACTGAATTGAACCTGATTGTTCATCTCTCCTGCATGCACTATTAACCAGTGGGGAATGGGTTTAAGTGTAGCAGTGAGGGGGAATGGCAGAATGAAAACCAGATACGTTTTTAAGTTAATATTTAAAACCCGGATCAGCCCAGTGATTACCCAAGAATATAATATATTTCCATTGAAAGATTTTAGATTTCGTTATTATATCTGCAGTTTTGTTCCCAATTTTGTGGGTCTGCTAGCCTGTATTGTTTATTTTAATTATCTGGACCTGTTCAACATCGCAGGCATGACGGGTGATGGCAACGTTACCACGCTGTGTGCTGTACTCGCGGGGGTGCTGGTTGTTAACCTCGTAACCATCGGGATGGGAACACGGCGGACAATTGTTCTTTTTTCGTTTTTGAAAAAATATATCAGCACCAAACACGCCGAAGATGATTTGATCGAACTGAAGCGTGTTTTTTTAAATATTCCGCATTCTATGTTCGCATCTGTTGTCGTCTCGTGGTTTTCCGCTGCGCTGCTGGTTCCGATCATGACCAGTGTGTTCTTCAGCCCGCCCTTCGTGCTTGTATCATATCATTTTATAGGTATATTATTCATCGGGGGTTCTGTCTCTGTCGTGTTTACTTTTCTGTTCATGGATTCGTTCATGCGGATGTATACTTCATTTTTATTTCCCGCGGGGGGGTTTAATGAAATTGACGGAATCAGAAAAATTCCCTTCTCTCTGAAATTTATCCTCAGTGCGCTGATTTGCGGTATTGTCCCGATCCTTCTTTATTATCTTTTTTCACGTGTAATTATCACCACATACCAGGAATACAACTTTCTGTCTGAGATCCTGCACAGCGTCCAGGCCCTTGCTGCTTTTATATTTATATTTAGTGTCGGCCTGGTGTTTATGTCATCCCTTTATTTTACAAAAAATTTCGAAGGATCCCTTCTGAAAATTGAAAACGCTATGGCATTGCTGGCAAAAGGTGACCTTACTGTCGCTCTTCCAATTCAGCAGAATGATGAACTTGGGAGCGTGTTCGACGGGTTTAACAGAATGGTAGAGGGCGTGAGAAGATTCAGCACGAAGCATTTGACAGAGAACACTAATGAAATGGAATGGGCCATTGCCTGCAATGTCCAAAATAAGGTCCTTACACCGAAGGAATATTTCAAGGGGATATCGTCACTCGAGATCGAGGTGGCATATGTTCCGATGAATTCGAGAGTGGGAAGCGATTATTATTCCATCGACCATGCCGACGGCGGCAAAGTATCAGTTATGATTGCGGAGACAGGCGGAAAAGGGATCCAGGCAGCCCTTGCAACCATGGAACTTGACATATTGAACAGGCAGAGCAAAGAGCGCATAACGCCAGATAAGCGACTTGCTTCTATCAGCGCTTACTGCCATGACAATAACCCCTCAAACAGCGGTTTTTCAGCATTTCTTTGTACCATCAATAATTCCCGGGTATATTTCTCATCTGAAGGCCATCCAGCACAGGTCCTCATCAAACAAAAGACCGGTAAAATAATTCCACTTAAAAGTAAAAAGCGGACAGGCAGTTGGTCGAAAACGGCACCTTTCGATTTGAAGAGCCACGCTTTCGTAAAGGGGGATGTTCTCATTCTTTTCACGAACGGCCTCTGCGATGAATTCAATACCTCGGGATCTGAATTCGGAGAAGAGGGCCTGCGCCTTGTAATTGGAGAAATGGTTTCCAATTACGGGCTTGATAACCTGTCCATGCAGAACATCAATGATTATCTCCTCGGCTCAGTCCGCGAGTTTGTCGGCAGCGATACTTTGAATGATGATGTCACCATCATCAGTATCCGCAACAACGGCATGCGGCACCACTAATTTTCATCTGCAGACCGGGTGCGGTTATAAAAAAATACGCTTATTGGTTATGCGATAAAAAGGCATTTGCTCGCAAAAAACGGGTCGGATGTGATATTAATGCCAAGTTTTCTCAATCCGTCTTCATCACCCGGTGTCGGCATGTGAGTGCTGTGCATATCGCACCCTTTAAGCTCTTTCAGCTTCTCCATGGCTGCCTGTGCTGTCGGGTTGGTTGCCGCGCTTATGCTGAGAGCGATAAGGGTCTCGTCGAGGTTGAGGCTTACCGCTTTTTCCCCGAGTACGTTTTTTTTGAGGTCGTTGATGTTCTCTATTACCTGGGGTGACAGCAGGTGGATGGCATCCGGGATGCCTGCAAGTTTTTTTATGGCATTCAGGATCAGGCTGGACGTGGCGTGCATCTGCGGTGAATTTTTGCCGATAATGATGGCACCGTCCCTGAGTTCAATGGCAGTTCCGCAGAAAATTCCGTCCCGGCCCTTTCCGGTTATTTCAGCTTCTTCTGCAGCCTTTCGGGCCGGGGAAACAACCCGCCGGTCATCAGGTTTGATTTCAAGCTCGTTCATAAGAAGCTCAACACGCTGGAGGGTTTCCCTGTCCACGAATCCCATGGTGTATTCACATGCGTAGCGGAAATACCGGCGGATGATTTCCTGGTGTGATGCCTTCCGGACCGCTTCATCATCAATAATGCCGAAACCTGCCCTGTTGACACCCATATCAGTTGGGGACTTGTAATTTGACCCGGTATCCCCGATTTTTTCAAGTATTCTTTTTAGTACGGGAAATGATTCAACATCCCGGTTATAATTGATGGATTTTATATCGTATGCCTCAAGATGGAACGGGTCGATCATGTTGAAGTCGCCAATATCCGCAGTGGCTGCTTCATAGGCGATGTTTACAGGGTGCTTCAGGGGAAGGTTCCATATAGGGAAAGTCTCAAATTTTGCATATCCGCTTTTAATCCCATTTTTGTGGTCGTGATAGCATTGCGACAGACATGTTGCCATTTTACCGCTTCCTGGTCCTGGTCCTGTAATGACCACAAGGGGGTGTTCGGTCTGAATATAATCATTGGCCCCGTATCCTTCGTCGCTGACAACGAGGTCGACATCGGTGGGGTAGCCTTTCGTATAACGGTGCGTAAAAACGCGGATGTTCTGGCGTTCAAGTTTTTTCTTGAATATGGCCGCTGCAGGCTGGTTTTCAAACCTGGTTATGACAACAGCCGATATTCCAATCCCCCATTCCTTGAGGTCATCCATGAGCTTGAGGGCGTCGACATCATAGGTTATACCGAAATCGGCCCTGATTTTTCTTCTTTCGATGTCACCCGCAAATATACAGAGTATGATATCAGCTTTATTTCTAAGGTTCTGGAGGAGTCTCATCTTTACATTCGGATCAAAACCGGGGAGCACCCTCGAGGCATGGTAATCATATAAAAGTTTCCCACCGAATTCGAGATATAGCTTATTGCCGTGTTCATCCAATCGCTCGAGTATCTGGCTGGTCTGTTCCTTCAGGTATTTTTCATTATCGAAACCAATTTTTTTCATAGCGGCTCCCTTCGTTGCGTATGTGGAATATTTTTACGTTATGGTTTGCGA
>JBFZEZ010000084.1:0-3539 GCA_041306585.1 Spirochaetota bacterium
GTAGTTCCAGTTGAAAAAACTTTTGCTATACTTACAGTTGCATCGTAGCTTTTTTTATCAACACCATTAAAAGCCTGCAATCCTTCCGGATATTTACTATACCCACCGCCCGTATCTGCACCCACTATCAGAGGATATTTCGCCTTAAAGCTTTCATACGCAGAATCTGACATAGCAACATCATAGGCGCCGGATAAAATATCATAATTACTTTCTATTGCCCGCCTGATTGCTTCCCCCAACGTGATCTTGAACCCTCCCAGCATAACAGCCGGTTCATCAGCAAGTTCAATCCTGATAGGCTTGATCTCAGTGACAGGCGCAGCTTTTGTCATCCCGGCATCTTCCCCCGGCGGCTGATTATCCTGGCCGTAAAGCGGGAAGAAGACAAGTCCGATCATGTATATGATACATACATAACGATATTTTCTTTTCATAGAATTACTCCTGACATGCATATGTTACTTATTCTCCCAAAATTCTGGCCAGCTGTCTTACTACTCCGCCCATTCCGCCTTCATCTTTCTTTTTTTTCATCATTTCAAAAAGATGGTCAATAAATGTCATAAGATCAGCAGGTACAACGGGAATAGCCAGCGGTTTATCAGCCGGCCTGAGTGATTTAAAAATCTGCTGAAAGGAAAAATGGAAAATCTCTTTTTCACCGGATTCCCCATACAGTGCGCTATACATAGGCGTGTCTTTATATAAATCTTTACTGACAGCATAAATTGAAATAAACGAAAAGAGACTGAGAACCGATAAAAGGGGATTCGTTGTTTCAAACTCGCCTTTTTTAATCCCCTCTTCAATTATATTCAACAATATCTTTTGACGTGGTATTGCATACTCTGCAATGATTTTGGTCAAATATTTTTTTCCTTCAGCCAGCTCCCAAAAAAGGATCCGGTCAGCGTCAGGGTCAGTTGCCTTCAGATGAATCTTTGTAATAAAATACACAATAACATACAATTTCTGGGCCGGGGTCAGGTCCCATTTTCCCGGATACTGGGGAATTTCATAATCGTCATTCTCGCCGAAAATGCGCTTGAGGACCTCGACATAAAGGTTTTCCTTATTCTTAAAATAGTAATGGATCAGGGCTTTATTGATATGGGCTTTATCAGCAATTTCAGCCATACGGGCGCCTTCAAACCCCCTGCGAGAGAATTCCTTTTTTGCCGAATGCAATATTTTGTCGCGGGTTTCCTTATCTTTTTGTGCCATACGATCAATTAACCATTACCTTTGAGCGATTAACTATACGGTTAAATTATTTAACCGTATAGTTAGAGTCAAGAATTAATTTAGTAAAATTATTCCTTGTTATAGTTTTTCCATGATATCAAGAAAAACAGATGGGGGCTGAGCGCCAATTGCTTTTTCCTTTCCATTAAAAAGAATGTGCGGCACGCTGCTCACGGAATGACGTACAGCGAGATGGGGAAATATCATACTGTCGATCATATCAGCCTTAATATGCTTATTTTCAAGGGCCATCCGATGCGCTACAGTTACAGCAGCCGGACATGCAGGACAGCTCAGGGCCACAAAAACTTCGATATGAACTTCTTTCGTTATTTTTTCAAGACGGGAGACAATATCCGATGAGAAGGCTTCTTTTTTACCTGATGTTTCAAGAATTGTCCCCAGAAAGGAATTGATTTCATATCCCCCAGGCAAGCCGTAAAACTTGATTCCCGTATCGTTTTTGTCTTTATCAAGGACTATGATTGCAGGGATTTTATCCACACTGTACGCATCAACTTTTTCTTTGTCCTTCACAAAATCAAATACTTCAAAATTGATCTTGGGTGAAAGTGCTGATATTTCTTCAATGAATGTACGCGCATCCCCGCAGGTCCTGCATTCGAACTCCTGAGTGAAATATGCCAGATTGACCCGATCCTGCATTGAGCCGAGTATTCCCTGCAGTTGTAGGCGAACTTTATCATCAAGTAATGCCATACCAAACCTCCGTTAATACTTCAAAATATAATCACATGCGGAAAGGGCGGCCTTGGCCCCTTCCCCTGCTGCAATAATAATCTGTTTGTAGGGGACTGTGGTGATGTCTCCAGCTGCGAATATGCCTGTAACATTTGTGCGGCACGAGTGGTCAATAATTATTTCGCCGGATTGATTCATATCGAGCAATCCTTTCGCAAAGCCGCTATTAGGAATTAAACCGATCTCCACAAAAACACCGTCAACAGCAAGTGAGGCACTATCCCCACTCTTAAGGCCCCGAATCTCTATTGATCTGACTTTTTCATCACCTTTTATACTGACGACCTCATGCTCAAAATAGTAATCGACATTGCCGAAATTTCGCAGCCTGTCAATCAATACAGCATCTCCGGTAAGATCGGGGAGGAACTGCACAATCGAAACTTTTTTCGCAAGTCGTGCAAGATCAATGGCTGCTTCAATTCCGGAATTTCCACCACCGATTACAGCTACTTTTTTACCCGTAAAAAAAGGGGCATCACACGTTGCGCAGTAAGCTACTCCTTTCCCGGCAAATTCGAACTCTCCCGGAACGTTGAGCTTTTTTGAGGATTTCCCTGTTGTAATAATAATAGCACGTGCCGAAAATTCCCTTCCATCGTCAAGAAGTATCTGTTTAATCTGACCATCAGTGATACTTTTTACCGCTGCCCCTTCGTCAAATCCAATACTGAACTGCAATACCTGTTCTCGGAACTTATCGGCGAGCTCAACCCCATTGATAAATTTGTACCCGGGATAATTTTCAATCCCCGAAGTCTCTGCAACCTGGCCGCCAAGTTCCTTGACAATCAAGCCCGTAACCGCCCCTTTACGCATGCAATACACGGCAGCTGTCAGACCGGCAGGTCCTCCGCCGATGATCATTACATCATATACTGTATCCTGGGACAAAGGCTTAAAATTTTTTTCTTGAGTGAACGCCGATACGCTCAGATTAAAATCCATGATTTGATTCCTTACTCATTTTGGGCATTAAAAAATAATTGCTCACATGTTTTTTTATAAGTCAAGTTTTTTTAAAAATTTTCGAAATTGACGCCTACTATATACATTATGTAGAGAGCATATTAAATTTCGGGTACATAAATACATTCTTCGATTTTATATACATAATTAGCCTGATAATCGACAGCAAGGTCGGGGATTGATTTTTTCAGACCGAGGACCAAGCGCCGGAGCCGAAATGCGCTGAACGCGTTTAATGTCCTCAAAAAATGAATTCAACAAAAAACAATGATATATTGAAAACGTGGCGACGGATTCGCGTATCCGCAGGGCTGGAAAAATCAATTTCCGACCGATTAAATGATTACCCGAAATTTAATATGCTCCCAAATGTTCCATCGAATAAAACCAATAAATTTCTCGACAGGGAATTGTCCCACCGTTAGTATTGGCTCTTGAAGGAGAATGTTATCCAATACGTTATTCCTGAAAGGAAAGGGAGCATCCCGATTCCGGATATTCGCTTAACGAGGTAATAATTTATGAACGATTACCGGCACAGTACCGGCACCTTTATCGGA
>JBFZEZ010000085.1:0-5442 GCA_041306585.1 Spirochaetota bacterium
CCATGGGCAGCGATGAGTCACGGCCCGCCAGGATCGCTGTAAAGACATTACCTGTATTTCTTGCGGTATGGCTGATGATCGCGATCGGAACAGGGGGGATGATAGTTTATTTCACTAAAACAAAAAGCGCAAAAAAGACCCTGCGTGAGGCCCTCCCCTTTTACAAGATCGATTTCATCTATTCAAAAAAAATTCCCCTGGACGATTCACTATCGTTCAGATATCCGGCTAAGACCGACACATGGCCCGTGTTCGTGAAAAAAAAGAATGTTCTTTTTATCCTTGTCGAGTCGTACCGGCACGATGTTCTTGACAACGAATTATCACCACACCTTATGCGATTCATCAGCAGCAATGCATGCCTCGTTCCGGAAAGACATTATTCATCGAGCCACAGCACAAAGTACGGTCTTTTCTCGTTTATATCGGGACTGCACTCGTATTACACTGAATTATTCAGCGCGCATACATTACATTTATATTCCCTCGACTCATTCAAAAAAAACGGCTATACCCTGTACGGCACGTCGTCATCGCAGCTTCTTCGGTATTCGCGTGAAACCTCAGACATTGCGCGGCAGTTCGATACATACAAGGAATTTGCCGAGTCCAGCAATTATGAGAAAGACCGCAGGATGATCGAATGGATCAGAAAAATCCATGATCAGCATGACCGCTCAAAGCCGTATTTTCTTTTCGCATTTTTCAATGCGACCCACTACAATTACTTTTTCCCGAAGGAATTTGAAAAATATAAACCTGTGGCCGCTCTCGATAATTACGACGATTTTACCGATACGGACAGAAAAAAAATCCATAACAGATACAAAAACAGCGTGGTCTACACCGATGCGCTCATACATGAGCTCTTGCGGACATTTGCTGATGAAATAAAAAAAGATGAACTTGTCATTGTTCTGACCGGGGACCATGCGGAGGAATTCTGGGACACCGGTGATTTCGGCCATGTAAAAGTGAAGTTTATCGATTCGCGCATACGGGTCCCCCTTGTCATGCATTTACCCGGCGTTCAAAAAAAACATGTCGCGCTTTCATCGCATGTTGACATCATGCCGACGCTGTTCGATTATCTTTCAGACGGGGGCTTCAACGATTTCCAGGATTATTTTTCAGGGACCTCCCTCATCAATCCCGCACGGGACCGTTATATTTTTGTGGCGAGTCACGCATTCCCCTACAGGGATTCCCAGGGGGCCCTGATTACCAGGGACGGCATTTTCTCCTTTGAGAAAAAGGAGAGGAAGATCGATCCCGATAATGTGATCAGGATGAAAACATTTATTGACCCTGCGGGGAAAACGCTTGATGCGCCCCCCCCCGTCAGGCAGGAACGCCCTGGTGAAATTCAGGAAAGATATGCTCAGGTTTTTTTATAGAAATAAAAAATAGCTCCTATCGTGCATGAAAACTTATTGACAGAAATAAAAAACTTATAGAAATAAAAGAATATACAAATTATGTGATAGGTGGAAAAAAAAATTAACTTTCCGCCTGCTGTTCACTCTTACTTACACTATACTTATGAGCGGATTTTTTCTTATGCATTAGACTGGTACCTTAACCGTGTGAATTTTTATCAATTCTCACGAAGAGCCCCCTAAATCCCCCGGAGGGGGACTTAAAAAAACTCCTAAAAGCCCCTCCGGGGTATTTAGGGGGCTCTTCGGTGGATATGATTCCATAGCAAATTAATTTTAGATCACATGGTCAAAATACTATTAGTGATACAGTTGAAGCATTGGAAAAAAATTCCTCTTAGGGATAGAATACAAAACAAGGAGAATGACCATGACTGAAAAAATTGAAAAAATGATAAATGACCAGATGAATTTCGAGTTTTATTCCTCTTATATTTACATGGCAATGGCTGCCTACTGCGATTCAGTTGACCTGCAGGGATTTGCGCACTGGCTGAAGGTCCAGGTGCAGGAAGAGATGTACCATGCATTTAAAATGTACAATTACCTCCTCGACAGAAACGGAAGGCCTTTTTTTCAGCAGGTTGAGGCGCCAAACAAGGAATGGAAATCAGTAAAGGATGTTTTCGAGAATGCCCTGAAGCATGAAAAAATCGTGACTGACCGGATCAACAAAATAATGACAGCGGCGATGCAGGAAAACGATCATGCGACCATGTCGTTCTACAACTGGTTTGTCACTGAACAGGTAGAGGAAGAAAAAAACGCCGATACGATAATAAAAAAACTAAATTTCATCAACAACTCAAGTGACGGCCTCTTTATGTTCGACAAGGAGCTTTCGGCGAGGGTCTTCACACTTCCGCCCGATTTTGTATTCTAATTAACTCATCAGATTTTCAAGGAGCAGAGATGGAACCGTTAAAAGCAATAAAAATTTCAGATTCGGTATATTGGGTCGGCGCAATAGACTGGGGCGTACGCAACTTTCACGGATATAATACCGACAAGGGGACCACGTATAACGCCTATCTCATCATGGCAGACAAAATAACACTCGTCGATACGGTGAAATCGGGTTTCGAGAAGGAGCTCCTGGCACGTATATCTTCTGTTGTCTCCCCGGAAAAGATAGACTACATCATTTCAAACCACTCCGAGCCTGATCACAGCGGCACTATACCGGAAATTGCGAAAATAATTAAACCGGAAAAGATATTCGCTTCAGTCATGGGGGAGCAGGCATTGAAAGCGCACTACCGTGATGCCGGCCTCACCGTTGTACCGGTAAAAGACGGCGAGACCCTCTCCCTCGGGAACCGCACCGTGAAGTTCATTGAGACCCGGATGATCCACTGGCCCGACAGCATGATGAGCTATCTTGTTGAAGAAAAACTTCTCATCTCGCAGGACGCTTTCGGCATGCACCTCGCCTCATCTGAACGATTCGACGATGAGCTCCCCTGGCCCCTTCTTGAAAAGCAGTCGGCCGATTATTACGCGAACATCATTACCCTGTATTCACCCATGGTCGCCAAACTTCTCGAAAAAGTTGAGCAGAGCGGTCTCGAAATCAACATGGTCGCCCCCGACCACGGGCCCGTGTGGCGTTCCATGGATAATTTCAAACAGATGTTTGCGTTTTACAAGAAGTGGGCGGCCCGCGTCCTCTCGCGAAAGATCGTGATCGTCTACGACACCATGTGGAAGAGCACAGAAAAAATGGCGCGCTATATCGAGGACGGCGCCGCATCAGCCGGTGTTCAGGTAAAGATGCTCCCCCTTTCTTCATGCGAAAGGAGCATGGTCGCATCGGAAATGCTCGACGCGGCTGCCCTCATCGTCGGGTCCCCGACACTCAACAACAACCTCTTCCCATCGCTTGCTGACGCGCTTACCTATGTGAAGGGCCTCAAATTCAGGACCCCGTTCGGCGGAGTATTCGGCTCGTATGGATGGAGCGGCGAAGGCACGAAACAGCTTCGCGCATATCTCGATTCGATGGGGGTCGAGGTGCTCGGCGAGGTTACATCGAAATACGTCCCTGACGAAGCGGCGCAGAAGGCATGCGTCGAACTCGGGAAAACAATCGCTGAAAAAGTAAAGACGATAATCGGATAGCAATACAAAATCAAAAGGAAATCTTCATGAACCGACGGAAAAAAGTTCTCCTTGTAATCCTCCCGGCCTTGTGTACTGCTCTCATTATGCTTGCATGGGGTGCATGTTCAAAAACCCAGCATTTCGAATTATCGCGGTTCATTTCACCCGAAATATGCGGGGGCTGCCATGACGAGATATACTCCCAGTGGAAAAATTCAATGCACAACCTTTCGCTCAAGGACCCGGTTTACTTCAAGGTCGCGCAATATCTGCGGGGCCAGGTGACCGATCCCGACGAAATCAAAGAAGCTGAATCTTGCGTAAAGTGCCACACCCCTATCGGATTCATTTCAGGTTTCCCGAAAACAACCTCTGAAGAAAAAGGAAAAATCCCCGAGCCCGCTGGCGAAGGGATACAGTGCGATTACTGCCATTCGACCGTTAAAACACGCCAGGCGTATAACAACGGGCTTGTGCTTGATCCGGGCAATGGGGACGCACAACCGGGAGTAAAACGAGGTCCCCGGAAGGACTCACGATCAGATTATCACGGTTCCGCATATTCACAATTCCATACTGAATCGGAAATATGCGGGACATGCCACGACGTCCGCCATGTCGTTTTTGAAACGAAACTCGAAACCACCTATGAGGAGTGGGCACAGAGCCCCTACAATTCAAAAGACCCGAAAAAAAGGATCGTTTGTCAGGGGTGCCATATGTACCAGCGTCCCGGGCTGCCGGCAACAGGATCGACTTTCCGTCCGGACAATCCCGGGAAATCAGCATCATCAGGTTCCGAGAGGAATCACGTTTTCACACACTATTTCATTGGCGGGAACAGCATCGTTCCGGGGAAATTCGGCGATGAGACAAAAAACAGGATGGCGGAAGAGCGGCTTAAAAACGCCGCCCGCATTACCATAGACCGCATTGATGCATCTGCAGGGACCGTCACCATTGTTGTTGCAAATACAGGTGCTGGGCACAAACTGCCGACCGGGCTCACAGACACGAGACAGATGTGGCTCGAGGTCGTCGTTAAAAATAATCGCGGAGCGACACTCTATACCACCGGGAAGGCAGGCACCGACGGATATCTTCCTGAAGGAACAATACTTTACAACACTGTGTTTGGAAACGGAAAGGGAAAAGCCGTCAACAATGTATCGCAGGCCCGGGAAATACTGAAAGACAGGAGGATTCCCCCATTCAGGTCTCTTACCGAGACGATTAAGCTCCCCAAGCTCACGACCGGGGCAATTACAGTTGAAGTGCGTCTATTATATAGAATCGCCGATCAGCGCACGGTAGATGCCGTATTCGGCAAGGAAACATTCAAACTGCCGGTAGTCGAGATGGCTGCCGTAAAAAAGAAAATTGAAGTAAAACAAGCGAGGACCTTATGAAATATCTCATCATCGGTAACGGCACAGCCGGAGTTGACGCAGCACTATCTATAAGAAAGTATGACCAGAATGGTGAGATTACTATACTTTCAAAATCGAAAAATCTTCACTACTTCCGCCCAAAACTTATAGATTACCTTGCCGGAGAAGTCCAGTTCAATTCATTCGTCATTTACAAAGAAGATTTCTACGCTAAAAAAAATATCAAAAATGTCCTCGACACGAACGTTACCGGAATCAATACCGGAACGAAAACCGTGACCGATGACCGAAATAACACCTACGCATATGACAAACTCCTCCTCGCGACAGGCGGAAAACCCTTCGTCCCCCCTATCTCCGGGATCGGCCTGAAACACGTATTCACCCTTCGCGGACGCACAGACGCGGACATGATCATGCAGAGCTCTGAAAAAGCAAAAAATATCATCATCCTCGGCGGAGGTCTATTGGGACTTGAGACCGCCAACAGCCTATACCGTCCAGGCAGG
>JBFZEZ010000086.1:0-3140 GCA_041306585.1 Spirochaetota bacterium
TCTTCGATCAAAAAAATCTCCCGTGCCCCTGCCTGTTCAGCGGATTCACGGACAGCCCGTTTTTCAACTTCCGTAATTCCGGAAGGAACGCCGATAACGACCCGCGGACGGACAAGGGTCTTCCTTTTATGGACTTTCATAATAAAATATCGTATCATTTTTTCAACTGTTTCAAAATCGGCAATAACGCCGTCTTTCATAGGTCGTATGGCAACTATATCTCCAGGGGTTCTCCCAAGCATTCTCTTGGCTTCATGGCCTACGGCGAGCACTTTCCCGGTGCTCGTCTGCTGTGCAACTACTGAAGGTTCCGAGAGGACAATCCCTTGTCCTTTGACATGAACGAGGGTATTCGCTGTTCCGAGATCGATGCCCATGTCATTTGAAAAAAGTCCAAGAATAGAGTTAAAAATCATATATCTTCTCCTTTAAAATTCCCTGCAAAAAACAAATCACGTTAAGAGAGTATGTTCCTGCGATTATCGTTTCAATTCAATTTATAAAATTTCTACTATCTTAAAGCCGTTGTTTGTCAAGCGATTATCAATAGTATGTCTAATAAATCAAGTACTTTAGAAAAAATAAATCAACTTGTTACATTATGCCGAGAAGATTCTTCACTTCAGCATTTGTCTTGTCGACATTCAGCACTTCACCCCATAATGTCTTTGCTTTGGCCTTATCGCCAAGTGCTGAATAATTTTTCCCAAGCCATATTTTCACAGCACTATCCATATCATCTATCTTCAATGCCAACATGAACTGGTCCAGGGATTCCCGATATAATCCCTGGGTAAAATAAATTTTTCCCAGGTTGACATGAATCAGCTTCTGTATTTTTCCATCGGCTGTCTTGGCAAGGGCTTCCTTGTAATTTATGATGGAGTTGGTATATTTCTTCCCCATGCGCTGTACAGTCGCCAGGAATAGCTTCCCCTGGATAGAGTCTTTAATTCCGCCGTAATTCATTAAATACTTAAGGGCGACATCTTGCTGTCCATTCAAAAATTTAATCATCGAGCAGAAGCGGACATTTTCGACATTCAGCGAAGCAATTTTATCATCAAAAACAGCAAGGAATTGATTTATGTCAGTGTGACTCATGTAGTTCGTGTAAAAGCAGGATTTAGCCAGCACCAGGGCATATTCACTCCCCATTACTTCCCCTTTCAGAAGGGCAGCCCCCTTCTTGATGTCCTTTATTGCAATAATGAATTCGTGCGATGCTTTGGCATTAACAGCCTGAGCCTTATCATTGATGACCAGTTCGGAAAAATTCGCGCCCAGGTATACTTCTCCGATGTTAAAGTGGACCTTTCCGGACAAAAAAAACTGCAGAGGACTGACAGGGTTATTGCGTTTCTGACTATCGAGCATATTCTTGAGTTTTATCAGCTCATGTTCCCTGTTCTCGCTAGTGGATATTTTATTTGAATCATTGATTTTGCTGATTAATTTATTATCCGAATATTTCCAGAACATGATATAATGCTTATATTTATATCCCAGAAAAAGGGATGCGGCGATAACCATCATTATAAAAAAGAATTTATAAAAGCTTTTTTTCTTTTTTGCGACTTTATAGCGATAATACATAAATTAATAACACCCCTGAAAATTCCTGATAAAATCCACTACGCTTCAAAACCGGCATTACCCTTAAATTTTCGTACTATCATGGAGATATAATCGCTTTTCTTCAGGAAAATGAACAATTTAATTGCATCACTCCCTTTCATGAAAACCGCGATATAGTTTCCACCTGCCTTGATATCATGTATCTTGCTGAAATCGAAACGAAATGCCTTTTTATCAACATTAAAAAGGAGGCTGCCGTTCTCTATTATCAGCCGCCCTCTTCCTATCCTGCGGATTTTCCTATATTCCTCAAGACTTGGATCAATACTCCCCGACCTGTTCGCGTAATCAATAATATTTGAACTATCTTCATACAAAACAGCAGTTCGCTCAGAGAAAACAGCTTTTTTTTCACGCTCGTCATCGTTTTTTATAAAAGCGAAGGCCGGCTGTTCAACATCAGGATTACGGTATTCCCTCTGCTGCCCTATGGTGTCCCTACGATACTTTGGCCGATGGTTGTCTGTTTCATCCGGGCGATAATCGACGTACTGTTCTTCATCCGTTTCTTCATTCATTCTTTGTGTTTCAATCTCCATTTTTGGTAAGGAAGGAGAATTGATGCGGTCATCCAAAAAATACGCGTCCCGTTCGTCTCTGAAAAAAATTGCGTATATTAAAATTAAAACCCCGCACAGAACTAAAGCGACGGATAGATATAACATATACTACCACACATTATAGTCTATAAAGACAGCCGTTACAGCAAACTTTATACTTGGATTCTCATCACAGAAAATATGATGTCAAGATTTTTTCAACGATATTTCAATAATGGGACATAATTTTTGAAAATTTATGTGTCTGCATGATCATTTGCATTTCCATAAACCTACTTTAAGAAAAGGAACACCTGCATACGGAAAATCCGATGATTCATTCGCTAAAAAAACAGGCTCCCAGCGTGAAGGATGATATGAAATAAACTCCTCCCGTGAAACCTGCAGAGAATTGACTGACGTCAGGACATACCCCTTATTGGCAAGTCTGCCTATACCCTGAAGATTTTCATAAAAGTTCTTCTTCACGGAAAAAGTGTTTTTTTTATTCCTAGAGAATGTGGGGGGATCAAAAATCACGAATGAAAAAGACCTCCCCTTCCTGTCGAATTGCCGGATAATTTTACCGGCATCTGCATGAATAAAATCCCTATCGTCAACGGGGAGATCGTTGAGTCGATAATTGCTGATCCCCCTATTTAAAACAGCCTTTGAACTGTCGACATTCACCGCCTTCCCCGCTCCATTCATGAGCGCATGAACTGAAAAAAGGCAGGTATACGAAAAAAGATTGAGCATGGATTCAATGGATATATAAAAAGATGCAAGTCTATCCCGGATCTCCCTCATATCAAGAAAAATTCCGGTATTCTGCCCTTCAAGAAGATCGACATATGACCTGCATCCATTCTGCACAACGGAATGTCCCAGTGGAGGGATAATGCCGGAAATCAATTCACTTCTCCGGAAATGGGCGATTTCTCCGGAATGATACAATTTTAT
>JBFZEZ010000087.1:0-3030 GCA_041306585.1 Spirochaetota bacterium
GCTGCTATAGCAATGAGCGTATGAATTGGCATATCTGAAGCACGTTATCACGCACCGGTGAGTGAGCAGTCCCAAACCTTGCCTGCGGCAGGGAAGCATATCAAAGAAGCTTCTTACGGCACTAAAATGCTGTTTTCTTGGAAGTTCCAAGTTAATTATTTTTCTACTGATAAAAATCCTTGCATGAACAACAAATATATGCTATATTTCATAATATGGAGAATGTTCATATTCAGTTATGAAAAAATCTTATTTCCTGCATATCATATCAATCTTTCTCATTGTGTATTCTTTGAACCAGGGGACTGCCCATGCATCTGCCATTGTGATCCGCGATCATCTATCAGTATATGACCTGAGTAAAAATGTTGAAATCTACGTTGATCATAAAAAAACCTTTACCGGGAGCGATTTATCAGATGTCAATCGTATACCCAATTTTTATAAAAACACAACCGGCAGGGTGAATTTCGGTTTTACACAAGCCGCATACTGGCTTCGTTTTACTCTTATTAACTCTCTCAGCGTACCGGAAGAGCTCTATCTTGCCATCGAGATGTCTTTTCATGATCTGATTGAATTATATGTACCCGATAACGCCGGGGGGTATACTGCCATCAGGACAGGTGACTCGATGCCGTTCCATTCGCGTATGATTGATAACCGCAATTTTATTTTCAAGATATATCCCCCTGACAATCGAGAAACAACCTATTATCTGAAAATTATAAGCGATGACAGCATGATGCTGCCTCTGTCAATAATGACCAGAAAAGCATTCATGCACCGTGAAGAAAAAAGAAATTTTTTATATGGGATGTATTACGGTATTATTCTGATCATGGTGCTGTATAATCTTTTTATTTTTCTTTCCATCCGGGACATTAATTATTTGTATTATATCATGTACACTATATCTTACTTTTTCTTTCAGGCCAACTACAATGGACTGAGTTATCAGATGTTCTGGCCGAACAACCCATGGTGGCACAGTCATTCCATCACTTTCTTTACCGGTATAGGGCTTATGTTTGGATTGGTTTTTGCCCGATCATTTCTGAAGTTGCATACTTATCTTCCCGTATATTCCAGGATTACCCTGTTTCTGTTGCTCGCGAGCGGATTGATGTCTGTTGTATCCCTTTTTATGAAACAGATACACGGACTTGTTGTCATGAATGTTCTGGCAGCCTTAATCAGCCTGCTCCTGTTGTATGTTGCAATAATGACGTATTTTCGGGGATATAAACCGGCACGATTTTTTATCACTGCGTGGGTATTTTTCCTTCTGGGCGTCATAGCAGTTGCGCTGGTTAATCTCGGTATGGTGCCGTATTCGGTATATGCAAATCATGCTTCACAGGTGGGTTCCATATTTGAAATCACACTTCTTTCCCTGGCCCTGGCTGATCGAATAAATACAATAAAAAAGGAACGAGAAATCGCACAGGCTGAAATGATCCGCATGCAGGAAGCGACACGTACATCCCTGGAACGGGAGGTATTCGAACGGACCCGAGAACTGGAGATTGAACGTAATAAGCTGCGCGAAAAAAACGAAATTATTATCAAAGAACTCACTATGGCACGGAAGATACAACAGCAGTTTATCCCCATGAAATCTCCCGAAAAAAATATAGCCGCATTTTATAAACCCATGGAAGAAGTCGGGGGAGATTTTTATGATTTCATAAAATTCAGGGACCCGAATCTGACAGGGATATTTCTGAGCGACGTTTCCGGCCATGGTATGCCTGCTGCATTGATCACTTCTATGATTAAATCAGTTATCCTTGAAGGGAGCAGGAGGAGGGAGGACCCTGCTGAACTCCTTATGTTTGTTAATGATATTGTCGGCAGGCAGACGTGCGGTCATTTCATTACAGCTTTTTATGGAATATATGACGCAGAAAAAAGGAGACTGCTGTATTCAAATGCTGGTCATAATCTCCCATTCTTGATTAATAAAGGCATGGCAACAGCGCTGGAAGGGAAACACCAACTGGCGCTTGCCCTGCTGAGCAATGAAGTGTTGATGAAAAAGAAGAAGGTTTATCAAAATGACAGCATCCTGCTTCCTGAAGGGACTAAAATTTTATTTTATACCGATGGTATTTCAGAGGCACGCAACGATGCACGTCCTGATGTATTTTTTGAAGACGCCGGGATGATCGGGGCTCTTGAAAAATATTCCAATAAATCGTGTAATGACTTTATCGTTTCACTGTATGCTGACCTGGTTGAATTCAGGGGGAATGAAAACTTTGATGATGACGTGTGTCTTATTTGCATCGATGTATGATGCACCGGTCCCGGTCGTCTGTATCAGTACTCATCGAAATTGCTTTTTTTCTGCTCAGAAATATCTGCTGAATCCCTTTTCAATAAAACTGCTTTCGGGCGACCTCGTGCACGACAGCACAATCAAAGTGGACACAGGAGTGACGGGATGACATGCAGCAATCAGTAATAGAGTTGACAATCTTTTTTTCGCATTATATAATAATCTTTAAGTAACTGGTCATTTTCAACGGGTATTTATCCAAGTGATTCCCGTCTTCACGGGAATCACTTGGAATAGATTTTTACCCCTTAAAAAAAGATCTCTTACATCTGCAATGCTGGTATAGTAATGAGCGTATGAATCGGAATATCTAATGCACGTTATCACAGCTGTTTATTGTGCGATGCACATGGATCACGGACCGGGTCCTGCGGAACTTGCAGCGCACAGACAGTACCCTGGTAACGGATTTGCGTCTGCAGTCGTTAGTGAGTAATGTTAATGCATTCGTGAACCAATATAAAAGAGGATTGCCATGAAATTAACGCTCCTTTCTTTGATTGTAACTGCATGCGTCATTATGACTGCATGCAGTTGTGCGGTTTATGCAGGTCCACCTCAATCCTCTCCTTCTGGCGATGCGCCGAAGGATGGCGAAAAATACCGTTTTTATGATTATCAGGGTGACGCAGATTCAGCTGGAAAATCAGGTACTGTCAAAAGTGAACCGGAATGGCAGCGCCATG
>JBFZEZ010000088.1:0-4277 GCA_041306585.1 Spirochaetota bacterium
GCTCTTCCGATCTCGAAGCATATAACGCTGAACACGAAAGATGAAAAATCTTTTATATTCAGCAAAAACCGGATAAAAAAAGAAATTCCCATCATGAGGGTCATGAAACCGATTATCATGGGGGCATATTGGGTCAGGAAGGTTTTCCAGAATGTGTAAGTCACGACATGGTCATGGGATGAAATGAAAACCCTGTCCACGATACGGGGTCTGAGACCGGCATATACTTTCACGGCAATGACATTTTTTTTTCCCTCTCGGATGAGACCGTCAGGAATGTAATATCCCCTGTCCTTATTCCATGCCGCATAAAAATTCGGATAATCCCTTCCAGTCCTGCCTATCTTCATCCCGTTAAAATAGGTATTGTCGATCTCAATTATTTTCCCGAGGAAAATGCCAATTTCCCTTCCGCGGAACTGATCGAATTCCCTGCCGAAAAAAACACTTTTTCTGACCCACACGGTTTGTGGTTTTTCCTGAAGATACAGCTTCCCCGGCCGGTCTATCAATTCCCATTTTGAATCGTCGAACGCAGGATCCTGGGCTCCCGGTAGATCGCCGTAATGGACTTTCCACCCCTCGGTGATATCGATTACTGCATCGTCGGTGCAGGCCGAAAAGAGGCCGACGAGGCACACTATCATCACAATGATGAACTTTTTGAGGGTGGAAGAAGCTATAATTATTGCAGTTTTCATTTCTAAATTGTAGTCTAAAACAAAAAGACTGTCAAGAATTATTATTCCCGACGGGAGGCTCTGACCCACGTATCCGATAAAAAAAAACCACCCGAAGGTGGTAGCTCACATACCGATCGGAGATGAGTTTATTCTCTCAAAAAAAATATACGCTGTTTCCCTTTCCCGCTGGAAAAACCTCGATAAGCTCTGCATCACCTATAACTCAGGAGGCGGGTCCGGGGTGACATCATGTACCCTTGGTCCGGGATATACGCCGGCGTCGTGCGTGACCCTCACAACTGAAAATTCCGACATCAGGTCAGACCATGTGGCGGAAGCGGTCCAGGACCTTGCGGGGGACCTCTGGTTCAGGTACCATACGTTTGCCGATAAAGGCGTATCGAGGCTCAAGCCGGATGACACATGGCAGCACTTTGATCACAAAAATTCCGAGCTGGCTAGTTCGGCTGTGTCAATGATCGTTGTTGAGAATAAAAACGAGGGGCTTCCGGGGGATAACATCTGGTTTGTTGCCGAAACCGGCATAACCTCGTACGAAAGCGTCGACGGTAAGGATGTATGGAAGTTGTACGGCGAGAAAACAAGCGCAAAGGACACAATCGCCCGATTCATAGGTGTCGATACATGGTTCAAACATAAAATAAATAATGTACACTCACTTGAGATTGCCGGTCCCGTGATCTACGCGGCTAATCATAACAATATAATAGAAATCTCCGCAGCAGGGACCACCTTCATTGACCTGGATGGTCTGGGCGGACCTGAACGTAAAAAAATTGGCAAAATGTTTTACCGCAAGGGGACTATTCTTGCAATTGTAATGTCGGAAAAACGGCAGGCGGAGTCTGTTGAAGTGATCATGGCGTATGATTTGAAGAATAAAAAATGGCAGGAAGTCCCCTACCGCAACAAAGGTGAAGAAAAAGCTACGACAGTTTTTTTTACCCCCATTTCTGATTCAAATGATCTGGCGACCTTCAGCTTCCGATATTCGAATGCGCGATTTGTCCTCTACGATTATGCACATGGTTCGTTGTCGGGGATTCAGGTTGAATGAGGTAAGCTGGGAAAATAATATAAAGTGAGAATTTTTAAGGTGGTTTTAGTACAATTATAAGTAATCCAGTCTCACGTTTTCTTCGTAAAAATCATTTTTCAAGACTAATCATTGACTCGACAACCATATGTCATTCCCGCGCAGGCGGGAATCCTTAATTCGCGTCTGCGAGAATGGATTCCCGTCATCACGGGAATGACATGGGTAGTTGCCCATTGAAAGTAACCTGTCACAGTTCTCCCTCAATTTTTACATGAAATTTTGATTGACATTGTCTCTATTGGAGAATACAATTATCGAAGAAATTAACAATAGCCTACTCGTTTCGCGAAACCATATGGCGTCTGTGACATCATGTCCGTTTCACATGACTGACAAATAACGATCGTGTATATTCACCAGGGGGACATACAATCCATGCAGGGAAAAAAAATTCAGAACCAATCAGAACAACTCAAATACAATCGAAGAAAGCAAACGTTCACGCGTTTTTCAATATTTATAATGCTCGGATATATAATTACTCAAACCGGGACACTGATTGCGAAATTGTACAACATTTCATCTATACGATATATGGATATTATTATCATTGTATCAGTCACAGTGGGCGGCACTCTTCTGATAATGATTCTGATGATGACTTTTACTACTCTTCCGGATAAAATCCTTTACCCGGTCATAATGTGCCAGTTTCTTCTATGGCTGGCTTCATACGGATATTGGATTTACGCATTGAGGGAAGCGCGGATTTTCGGCCTCTTTTTTGCGTATATGCCCCTCGTCTTCCTTATTACGACCTCCAATTTAAAACAGGCGCTGCCCATAACGATTGGGGTAGCCATCATTCAGCTTGGCGTTTCATATTATGCAATTAATATAGCGGGCCAGCCGGGATCTTTCACTGAAGTTGCGGTGTATACCGGCTGGTTTTTCCCGTCAGCCCTTTACATAGCCTACCTGGCCGGCGTTTTCCGTTCAAAAAGAAATGAACTTGCCAAAGCCAAAAGAGCGGCGGAAAATGCCCATGACGCCCTATGGGGTGAAATGGAGCTCGCGAAAAAAATCCAGACTGTATTGCTCCCCGTCAGTCCGGTCATCGAAGGGTTCTCCATTGCGGCCTATATGTCGCCGGCGGACGAGGTCGGAGGCGATTATTACGATGTCATTCATATCGGCGGTAAAGACTGGATCGTCATCGGGGACGTCTCGGGACACGGCATACCTGCAGGCCTTATTATGATGATGGTACAGACAGCAATCAAGTCGGTCCTGAGTGAGAGACCGACAATACCCCCGCAGGAATTACTCCGGGTCATCAATGGTGTAATATACGAGAACATCTCCAAACTCGGCGGCATCAAATACATGACTATAACCATAATGGCCGTGCGTGAAAACGATCGCTTCTATTTTTCAGGTCTTCACCAGGACATCATGGTCTACCGCGCATCAAAGCGTGAAGTCGAGTTGATAGAGACCCGCGGGATGTGGATTGGACTCGTGGATAATATCAATGGTATGATGGAAGAGGACAGTATGCTTTTGGAGCCGGGAGACGTCATGTTCCTCTATACGGATGGTATCACCGAGGCGGCTGACAAAGCCGGGAATTTATTTTCCTCTGAAAAACTCGCAGATCTTTTCAAGGAGAACGGGGAACACATGCCGGATTACATTAAAGATTCCGTGCTTGCAGCGTTGACTGACTATAAAGCATCCGACGATGTGACCATGCTTATATTAAAACGCCTCAAGTAAAGTTTTCTTCAGTGAATCAAGTCACGAACCATTTTTTATTGACTTTTTTTAGCCGCATGTGCGCCTTTTTTTAGTCTCGTAATCCATCCTTCTCCTTTAATAAAATCTCCCTTTTATCAACCTTAAAAGTAATCCTCCTGTTGGAATCGTCTTCAGGGGCCACCGGCAGGTCGTTTCGGGGTTCACGCGAACCAACTCCATAAAAAAGGACCTTGTCTTCAGGTATTTCCCTGGCCAGTTCAGACATAATCGCTCCGGCCCTGCCGTCAGAATATGAAAAATTCCCAAGAACTTTGAGCGGCTTGTTTTCCTTTTCCATGAACATCTCAACGTCTTCCTCGGGTCCGGTCTTATTGGCATGTCCTTTAATCACAAGCACATACCCTTCGGGTAAATGTTCCGTAATGCATTGTATGAAATGCATGTTCTTCTCTTTCCATGATTCGTAATTCCCCGATTCCAGGGCAGTGTCCATATTTTTAAAACAGCAATAGGTCATATTTTTCAGCCTGTCGTTGATTGCCTCGACCAATTGCGCATGGGTCGTTTTTCCCATATCCATGCCGTCAATGCAGGAATAAGTCTTGATGGGGACAACGCTTTCAGAACATTTCATATTATCGATGAGCATGAAAAGGGCCGCCCCGATAATAAGCAGGAACATCGCTGCCACGGCATACTTCAGATAGGATTGTTTATTTTCGCGCAGTTCAGGTTTCTTATCAATTACTACCGTTGCTGCAATCTTAGGGGTC
>JBFZEZ010000089.1:0-5143 GCA_041306585.1 Spirochaetota bacterium
CAAGATGGAAAAAAAGTGACCCCGAGCCGGAACGCGGAAGAAAAGCCAAAGCGGAAAAAACAAGTAGATCCATGCCCGTGCGCGGCATATAGTAAATAATATCAACCTCTATACGCATAAGCCGGGGTCTATTGACAGCCCCCGGCTTTTTTTATTATACAGGAGGATTAAACTTTAAAAAAATTCCCGTCAAATTCTTCCTTACCGTTGTACTTGCTCCCCTGCTGTTTTAAATAATCAAAATACACTTTTTCATTTACAGCGAAACCGGCATCCTTCAGCGCCTCCACCACATCTTCATAATTAGGCGGGCACCCTTTGACCTTTACGCCCTGCGCGATATTTCCGTTTTCCTTGTTGGCCTTTATAATGCAGTTGCCGAGCATTATCGTACGCTCATACCCTGGGCGCCCCTGCATTTTTTTTCCGTTCAATATTTCGACCTTCGGGAGGGGTGTCCCCTTGAATGCGGACATTACCAGGATATTTGCCATGTTTGCAATGGGGGAACATCCGGAGCAAAGGGTATCGTCATATTTTGGAAGGGCAGGGCCGGTAATCCCCATTTTTTCGAAAGCCCCTGGACCTGTATTATCTGTGGTCCACGCCCAGTCCCATTTAAGAGGAGTTGTGTGGGATACCAGTTTTTCCCCGGTTATTTCATAACCATCAAGGTTCAGTGGCTTGTCATTTCTTCCTGCAAAATGGACCAGATGAGAAATCTGTTCCGGGTCATATCCGATTGATTGGGCCGCTATGATATCTGCCCCAAGACAATCCTGGGATGCGATGATACGGTTAAGCCTGTATGCGTTCCCATAATGGAGCGCCCCTTTTTCCAGGCCGTAAATGCCGTCAATGATTGTAAGTTTTGGTTTTACGAAATCAGCGATAAAAGAGAAGCAATATTCAAGTTCAAGGTCGGCATGATGACACAATTTTTTTGAAGCGATTTTAAGGCAGCCCTTCAGATTTTTAAGGCCGAGTGAAATCTTTGTCTGTCCATGGGTTTTCAGTACCGGGACGTTGATGAAAAAGTCGGTTTCAATTGCCTCTGAGGCAATCATAAGATGATTATCTTCATGGAATGGAAACTGCATTGCCCTGCTCACGTTAAAGTCGACGAGTTTCACTCCATATTTTTTCTGGAGAGCGTTGTAGCCGAGGCCGGCGTACGCCTGCATCGTTCCCACTCCTTTTTTGATCTCGACCGAACCCTCGCCGATCGTAATATCGCTACAGCCGTATTCTTTGAGAAGAATGACAAGGTCTTCGATGAGCCGAGTGGTGGTGTAGACCCCGTAAGGCGCGAATGGGAATACATCGTCCCAGGCAACAAGGTTCGGTTTGATCATGACTTTATCGGATGCTTTTAACCGGCTGAATCCGCTGCAGAGATCAATGGCGTTTTTCAGGGACTCGGGGCTTTTTGAATAGCTGACAAGGGAAACGGTAGGTTTCATGGATTCTCTCCTGATTATCAGTTTAGTATTTTATGCACATGTTTTAAACAATGCAGGTGATTATGCAAGAAATTTATTTTGTTTAAAAAAAAGGTATTGACAAAAAACGTATAGATTTTCAATAAATATGCACCCCGGATGATGGAGTTATTTCGTATTTTGTCACAAAAGAATGACGAAAACAATTCAGGGATGGAGGTTAATTACCATGCCAACGTATCAATATGAATGTCTTGAATGCAAGCATGCTTTCGACGTGTTCCAGCCTATGACAGCTGAGCCGATTTCATCGTGCGAGAAATGCAGAGGGAAGGTCAGGAAGCTTTTTAACTCAACCGGTATCATTTTTAAGGGGAAAGGCTTTTACGTGAACGATTACAAAAAGAATTCTTCTTCAAATGATAAAGCCCCCTCTCCGGCATGCGCGGGCTGTAGTGCCGCTGGCGGGTGCCCATCCAGTCAGGCCGAATAGATGCAGGCGGAACAGTAAGGTTCTACTGCAGAATAAATAGATTCATTTTTTTTTGCGCTGAAGCGTGAGGAGATACTTTTCGATCTGCATGACTGCAGATACTGGAATTGTCTCCTCCTTGATTATGATGTCCTGGATTGAATTCGTGAAATCGCGGACTGTTTCCCCGGATTTAATGACACCTTTGTCCACTATGATATATTCGACATCAGCTATTATATACTTCCTGCTCCGTAAAGGGTAGAGGTTTTCGCGTGCATTGTAGATAGGTATAACAATTTTCCTTTTGGAGCTTCTCAGCTTGCTGATAATCGAATCAACGACTATATCGTTATTTGGGGATATATCGATATAGTCCGAAAGGGGGATGATCGGCAACGTGCTTTTGAGGATATTTGCATAGATGTCTTGTGTTTCGTTTGTAACTCGGATTACGTGGTCATCTTCTGATGCAAATCCCCCCCCCATCAGACGCCTCACCGGCCTGCTTTTTTTTAATATATTGAGGAAGAATTTGATAATTGATGCCATGAACGATTTTTTTTTCCTCCTGTTGCGGTTTTTCTGCACGAGTGAGTTCCTAAGGTTTATTCTTCGCTGGTCTTCATCGTAGTCATTTATTATCTGACGTATTTCATCGTGGAGTTGATCGCTGTTCAGGACCTCTTTTGTGAGTTCTGAGGACGCCAGAAGCTGCTGTCCGATCATATACAGGGTTTTGAATGATTTTATTTTTTCCTGACGAATCAAGACTGACTGACTTGCGAATTCATTCTGATGTAGGATTATTTCATTATGAAGGGAGGAGATGCTTTTGACGAAATTCGCATAGTCAATAAAAGAGAGGTTGCCGTCGTCCTCCTTGTGAATAATTATTTTGTTCTTGGAGCAGTTCTCCTCAGCCCACTTTGTAAGGAGTTCAGAAGTAAGTGTCCCGAATACTTCCAACAATTCATTCCCGGTGACGATCTCGTCGTGTTTCTTAATGTATGTGGCAATGTCATTACCCAGTACGAGCAGGGGGTCCGATTCCTTGTCGAATTCAAGGAGGCATGTCCGCAGTGATACAAAATTTTTAACTTCGTCCAGGGTTTTTTCCCCGAGGAACGATGAAATGTCGTTCAAGAGTATATTGATCAGGTAGTCGAGCTTATTGTCCCGGTAATCTGTTACATCAGTGTTGAATATGCCGTATTTTTTCAGGCGGATTGCAATATGCTTGGAATGAGTGTGAATAATCTGCTGAATATCTGCAATCTTGATTGATTTAGCTACCGAAGGATAGTTCTGCTTATGAAAACAATAATCTTCCTCCAGTTCGAAGTTATTTTTGTTGTGGGAATAAAATTTAAATACGAATATATTTTTATTGATCTCAGATGACAATATTCTCGCAAGGTGCTCCTTTCCCCGCACTTTCATCTGGAGCTTGGTCAGATTGAAGAACCTGAACTGGAGAAGCAATGTATTAAGGTTTACCGCGGACTTTTCATCCCGGTCCCCCTGGAGGGTATTGTAGTCATTGTGATTCATAAGTACTGTGTATTCAATTATTTCCTCAATCGACATTTTTTTCGTCTGGGGATCCGCTGAAAATCTGAATGACAATATCGTCTTTATCTCTTCCGGGTATGTCTTTACAAGCAGGTCAAGCAGGTATGCGATTGTTTTATTCCGCATCGGGGTATTGGGGATACGGATGCCATATGACTTTTTAAGGTTTTCAAGTGTTGAACATTCAGTGTTTGCATCCGCTATTGCCAGTGCCTGCTGCTTGGATATTTCATCGAGAACATCAAATATATGAGGCTCACGGGCAATATGCGAATGAAGGAAGGGATAATTTGAATTTTCATTGCCTGGGTTGTTCATTACTATCTGTTCATATCTCCTATCTGTAATAAGCGCGAATGCACCATGTGTCTTCAAATTCCAATAATTGATGTTGATGCTTTATTTCCCGTGTATCATCGGGACAAAACGAACATATGTTATTGTTTTACGAATAATATTCTTTCCATTTTTTTGAATCTTTACCAGTTCCTGCGCAAAATCACCTTCGGGGGCAACAAGAATCCCTCCATTTTTCAGCTGATCGATGAGCGCCTGTGGTATCTCTGGAGGTGATGCTGTAAGCATAATCACATCGAATGGGGCCTTTTCAGGCCAGCCCAGGTATCCATCACCGTGACGTACAAATACATTGAGATAGCCGAGCTCTTGCAGACGTTTTTTTGCGGCCTTTGCGTGTGATTCGATGATCTCAATTGAATATACCTCACCGGCAAGGAGGGAAAGCACCGCTGCCTGGTACCCTGATCCGGTGCCGATTTCAAGGACCTTTTCGTGCCCGCGCAGCTCACAAAGTTCAGTCATTAGAGCGACTATGTATGGCTGTGAAATTGTCTGCCCATGTCCGATCGGCACGGGGTGGTCATCGTACGAAATTGAGCCGTCAACACCGGGAATAAATTTGTGGCGTTCCACCCTCCGCATGGCATCAAGGACGCGTTTATCACTTAGACCGCGTGCTTCGATCTGGTTTTGTACCATCAGATCGCGCAGTTTTTCCATCGAAGGGTCTCCTGTGCCTATGCAGAATTCAGCCCCTGCGATCAGTATAAGAAATATCATTATAGCTGATCTTTTCATAATAACTCCCATATGAAATGGGATCTCGAGCTTGCTGGCTGAATTTTATATCGTGATTTAATTAATTGCAAGGAATTTTCTTTTAGTGAAAATCTACTTTAGAGTAAAATATAGTATTCGCCGACCCTATAGCGGTTAACGATTCAATGAGACTACTCATGTCATTCCCGTACCCGCCTGCGCGAGTATAAACTACGGCGGGAATCCATCTTGAATTATTCAAGGCTTAATCCTGTATCAATGAATATCTTAAACCCCTGGAGTCCCGTCTGCGCGGGAATGACATGTAAGGGTTAAATCATTCGTGAGATGCTATAATCACAGCATGATAGAAAAAAAACATCTTGCAATCTAAAATATAGCTTTCAAAGAAGTTCCAAATATCAATTTGAGATTTTTAATGAAAATTTGTTTTTTAGAAAAAAATACTTGAAAATAAAACACTATTTTACAGTGTTGTCCTAAAGAAAATAGCAAAAAAAAGAACATTTTACGGAGTTGAATAATCATGAATGAGGAATCAATAACTATTGCATTTAAAAAATATTCATCCTAT
>JBFZEZ010000090.1:0-3040 GCA_041306585.1 Spirochaetota bacterium
TCATCCAACAGACAAGGGGGGATAGGGTATTACGACATTTACGGGATCAATTCCAGCTCTATCGCGACAAACAAGGAAATGTACCGTGCACGGATGGAGAACCACAGAAAAATGAACGCGATGGCCGACGCCAAACCTGCTTACATAGAAAGCTTCAGAGGTGAAAACCGGTTCGAAAGAATATATATCAGAAAACAGAAAATGACAAATAAAGAGGGCCGCGAAAGTGAGGGACCGGTCCAATCTGATTTTCCGCTTGTTTATTTCGATTATCAATCAGCAAAGCTGAAATCAAAATATAACCCTCAACTCAATGAAATCGCCTCTTATTTAAAAACCAACACAGACAAAAGCCTGACAATAATCGGCCATACAGATGAACGCGGAGGTGATGATTACAACTGCAATCTCAGCTACAAGCGCGCGAAGTCAGTGCTTAATTACCTTGTCGGAAAAAACATAAAGAAAAAACGGTTTAAGATCATACCAATGGGAAAGAAGATGCCGCTTCAGTCAGAACATGGAGAAGAAGAGACAAATGCGAAAAACCGCAGGGTGGAATTCAACATTTTCAACAATTAAGGATTCCCGTTTTTACGGGATTGACATGGCACAGTACCCGCTGGAATTACATTCTATCTCATAAAACGATCAATTCTTTCAATCAATCCCGCGTGTTCCCTGACAATAACATGAGATTTGTTATACGATTCAATGTTTCCAATATCGATCCACATCCCCTCATGGTGATAATAACCGAGGGATTCGCATTGAATGAGGCCGGTGTAGCCGGTGTATACAATGCTGGAAAATTCAGGGGTAAGATATCTGAATATGCCGGGAGCGAGCACGGCAATCCCCATATAATCAAATGTCGGGGGGACATTACTCTTTAAAAAATTCTTGAAATCAATGACCGCCCCCCCCCTGGCCGATACTGTTTGAGACGCCCCGGTTCCTCCGCCTGCATGGACCGCTATCAACCCCTGGAGCCCGGAATCCTGGTATGCGCCAACCAGCTCATATAACTTTACATCGGTTATGATATCGCTGTTAATGACAATGAAATCATCATCTATGAGATCATTTTCACATTTCTTGACCCCGCCGCCGGTGCCGAGGATAACAGGTTCATACGAAAACGAAATATTCATCCCGAAATGATTGTTCTTTTTAATAAATAGCATTATATCATCAGGCCGATAATGCAGGTTACAGATGACATCAGTAATGCCTGCTTCCTTCAGAAGCATAAGCGCATAACAAATACATGGGACCCCCGCAACATCGAGGAGGGGTTTGGGGGTTGAATCGGTCAGGGGACGCAGACGTTCCCCATAGCCGGCAGCCATGATAAATGCCTTCAAGAAAACCTCCGTCGCCGGGTCATGATAAATATATACGCAGCATCCCCCACGCTTTCTTTAATTCATCCCTCCGATCAGCATACGAATGAAGGTAATTGATGCACGGCCTGATGTACTTTTCGAACTGCCGTTTCCCTCTAAAGGCGGCCATATACCCGTAGGTTCCCAGCGCCTTCACATTCCGCTGGAACGCCATCAGGTCGAAATAATATTCAAAAGTCTCACGGTCCATATCGTGGATATGCCGCGACCGTGAAATTTCATAATAATGATCTTTCAGCATAAGCAGCATGCCGTCATCCAGATGGACGTACGGGTCCCGTAAAAGTGAAACAAGATCGTAATGAGGGAGCCCCATACGGGCATCCTGGAAGTCGATGACATAGAGGGAGTCATTGAATAGCATCAGGTTTCGGGCCTGGTAATCCCGGTGATTGAGGACAAAAAAATCCGGCCGGTCAAGGGCCCGGCTGATGCTGGAAAACTCGTTTTTAAGGCCCCGGGTATCAGCGTCGCTCAATGATATTTTATAATACCCCATAAGGGTGTGGACAATAAAAAAAATAAACTCATACATGAGCTTGTCAGCGTTAAAACCTATTCTGAAAGGGACCCCGTCACCCCGTATACCCTGGATACCGGCCAGTATATCGAGGGCCTTTTTATAATATGAAACTATCTGCTCCCGGTCAAGGGGTGAGCATGCAGATTCAAGAAGTTCTTCACCGAGGTCCTGCTCGAGCACCAGGCCTTCAGAGTTGTCATATGCTATAATATTCGGAACAGGGACATGATGCTGTGAAAACAACCCGTGAACAATTTTGAATGTGTATTCCTCCAACGGCTTGCCTATGAGCGAAACATCCCTGCAGAGGATATACGTCTCTTTTCCGGCTCTTACCCGGAAATATGCGCGGGTGGATGCATCTCCGGCAAGGGGGACGATATCATTATACTCGTGAAGATATCTCTTAAGAAATGATGTAAATGAGTGGATCATTCATACCAGCCGGCAGCATATGCGTTGTTTGTAATGGTATAGTGGCTTATAAAGCCTATTTAAAAACTATTAAAAAGCGAATCACATCCGACGGGAGATCCGGGGGGGGGACCATCCTCCCCGCCGGAGGATTCTTCATTTTTTTACATAAGGGAGGAAGACAATTTATTCAACATTCCTCCGCAGAAACGCGGGGATGTCGAGGTCCTCATGATCATAATTGACTTTTCTTCGGCGCTCATAATCCAGGGTGAAGGTCTGCTTTTTCTCCCTGGCCGATTTCTGGGACGCCTCGCCGTTTCCTTCAATGAGCGTGAGGGATGTGCCGTTCTGCTTTTCCTGCATCGCCTCGAAATAATTGGTCTTGGAAAGCATATTCTTCTTCCGGTCGAAACCGGTCGCGATTACCGTGACTCGCACCCGGTCATCGAGTGCGGGGTCAATCGTTGTTCCGAAAATAATATTAGCCTCAGGATCAACCTGCCGCGTAATGACGTCGGTGACTTCATTCACTTCATGAAGGGAAAGGTCGTTCCCGCCGGCGATATTGATAAGCACCGCCTTGGCCCCGTCAATGCTGGTCTCCTCGAGAAGAGGACTATTAATCGCCATCTGAGTTGCTTCGAGCGCCTTATTTTCACCGGCGCCGATGCCCACACCCATCAGTGCATCA